>JBBRQX010000031.1:0-12226 GCA_038225745.1 Pseudanabaenales cyanobacterium
GATTTATCGCGATTAGGTGCATACATTGAAGATTTACGCTCAACCAATGATCGCGATCATGAGCGCTTAGTTCGCGAATCTCGACAGGCGATCGCGCAATTAAGTGCCGATAGCCAATTTTTAGACCAAGTGCGAGAAATTATTCGCTTTTTTAAGAGCGCTTAACGTAAATAAGCATAAAAACCCAAAAAGATGTAGCGTACGCTTCGCGTGCGCTACATCTTTTTGGGTTTTAGATAAGCATTTTAGCTAATATTAGTTAAACAGGTTAAGGAAATAGTGGGGACTACTGAAATTTAATGGGTAATTCAATTAAAAGATTTTGGGCGATCGCCTTAATTACGATCTTGAGTGTTGTATCGCTGAGTGGGCTATATCCGCAAAGTTCACAGGCTGAAAGTAATGCGATCGCGATCGCGGTGGCTGCGCCTCTTAGCGGTGATGGTGCTAGTGGGGGGCAAGAAATCGTCGATAGCATCAAACTATATATTGATGCAACTAATCGAGATGGGGGCATTAATGGTCGTCAGCTTAAGTTAAATATTTATGATGACAAGGGGAATGTTGACGGGGCAACTCAAGTTGCTAACGAGATTGTGAAAAGTGATGCGCTGGTAGTTCTGGGTCATCGATCTTCCGATGCTTCGATCGCCGCAGGTAGCATTTATCAAGAAAAGAAATTACCTGCGATTACAGGCACGGCGAATAATCCTAAAGTTACAAGCGATCGCCCCTATTATTTTCGGATTATTTATACTAATCCCGATCTAGCCAAAACCTTGTCAATCTACGCACAGCAAGTGCTCCAAATCAAGACTGCCAGCGTCATTTATGACAAGGCTAGTAAAAATGAAGAAGCTCAGTCTCAAGTAATTAAGTCCGCCTTTGAAGCCAATGGTAATGGCAAAATTCAACGTGTTTGGGCGATCGACTCTGACCCCAATAATCGCAAAGCATCGGTGCAACAAGTCGTCAATGAAATTGCTGCCGAGCCTGAAGCGGGGATTTTGTTTTTAACTTTGTCAAAAGAGGATGTTGCTGAAGATTTTTTGGTGGCGCTCAAACAGAAGGGACTAAAGAATCTTGTTTTGGGTGAGCAAGCCCTAGGAAGAGAATCCTTTGCGAAGCGCTTTGAGAAGTATGACGAAGAGAAGAAGAACGCAGGATTCTTTACCGATGGTATGTATGTGACATTGCCGCTTTTATTTGATAGTGCGGGAGCCGATGCTCAAGATTTTCTAGCCGCTTATCAAAAAGCCTATAACAAGACTCCTTCTTATTTAGGGGCAAAGTTTTATGAGGCGGCGATCGCCGCAGTCGATGCGATTCGTAAAGCTAATCCTAAATTGAAAACGGCGAGCTTAGAAAGCGATCGCGAACAGGTTCGGGATGCTTTAGCAAAGCTGAATAATCGCAAGGTGGGTATCAGAGGCTTAACGGGTTTGCTGTATTTCAACAGCGATCGTAATAGCGATCAGCCTGTACGCCTCGCCCAATTCCAAAATCAAAAACTGATTTCGGCATCCCAACAATTTACGCCGATCTCGAATCCTGAACGACTGAATTTACCAAAGGAAATTCAAGCAGGAAGTATCGTTCAATCGGGGGATCGATATTTTTGGCGGCAGCGCGTGGTTTATGCGGGGATGGATATCAATAAGTTGAATCGAATTGATAAAGCAACTTTCACCGCTGATTTTTATGTCTGGTTCCGCTATAACGGTAATGATGAACCCACAGAAATCCAATTTCCCGATGCAGTTACTAACAGTGTGAATCCAACTGCACCTGTATTTGACGGCAAAGCCCCAATCAAATCGCAAGTAGTCAATGGCTTAAACTATCGGCTCTATCGCGTGCGTGGTGAATTTCGGAATGCCTTCGATTTTCGTGACTATCCCTTTGATTATCAGAAGTTAAATTTGCGGTTTGATAACCCTAATTTATCGACAGAGCGATTGATTTATGCGATCGATAAAGTCGGCTTGAAATTACCCAGACCTGAAGCTGATGAGCGCAAGCCATTTCAAGGGCTACAACTTTGGAACTTCAAAGATATCACCTATTTCCAAGATTCATCCCGCAGTAGTTCCACTCAAGGCGATCCTGAGTTAGTGCAATCCAATGCTCAAATTGAGTACCCCGGCTTAAGCATTCGGATGACCTTTCAACGTAAAACTTTGGTGTTTCTATCCAAAAATGGGTTACCTTTGCTATTGCTTTCATGCTTGACATATTGTTGTCTATTCTTTCCCTACAACATGTTCGTTCCTCGGACAATGGCTCCTGCATCCGCATTGTTGTCAGGCATTGTGTTGTTGTTATCTTTCAACAATCAACTGCCTGAAGTTGGCTATACCGTGGCGATGGAATATGTATTTTATGTTTACTTCTGTTTATGTTTACTTCCCATTGTAGTCACAGCGATCGGTACGAAGTTAGAGAAAGATGGACATAAGAAAGCATTTCATTATTTGAATATTGCTTCGTGGATTCTCTATCCGTTTATCGTAATTATCGCTGTGATGACTTTTCTGATTACTTATGGCGATCGCCTGAGTAGCTAGGCAAAAACCCAAAAAGCTGTGGCGCAAGCACAGCTTTTTGGGTTCTGGATTTTTCGCAAAATTGGTAAGTATAGCGGTTTTCAAACGACCACTGTACAGAAAAAACAGAAAATGTAGGGGCAATTCATGAATTGCTCCTACATTTTTGTCCCACACTCAACTGAAAACCGCTATAGCTGCTTTAAGCGCGATCGCAATACATCCAGTCAGGCTGAGCCAAAGCAAAAAACAAATTCTTGTTAGTGTGAGAGCCTCTGAAATTTTAGGTGCGGCGATCGCTTCGATATCATCTCCCAGTAGAGGCTTATATTTGACAACGCCACGATAGCGATTTTCACCGCCTAGCTGCACTTTTAGGATTGCTGCATAGACGCATTCACTCCATCCCGAATTGGGGCTAGGATCTTGGTTTGCATCGCGATCGCAGATTTGCCAAACATAAAATGGCTTGCCTGAAAGTAAAGCCAAAGTAAGCACGGTGAGGCGACAGGGCAACCAAGTAAGTACATCATCAGTTTTGGCACTAAACCAACCCAGATCGGTATATGGTGATTCGCGATATCCCACCATCGAGTCGAGAGTGCTAGCGGCTTTGTAGGCGATCGCCAAAGCAACACCTCCATAATCAAATAATGCCGAACCAATCAAGGCATAAAACAATGGCGACGTGACCGCATCGATCGCATTTTCGGTCACTGTTTCTAAAACAGCGCGTAAAATTTCAATTTCGGTCAGATCCTCTGTGTCGCGCCCCACATAACGACTTAATTCTTTTCTTGTATTTTCGATATTTCCTGTCTGCAAAACTGCTAACACTGACTCGGCAGCATCGCGGAGACTGCGCCCTGCAAAACAGGCGGCGAGTAAAATGCTAGAAACGGCGATCGCTAATAGAGGATGGACTTTTGAGGCGGCGATCGCGATCGACCAGCTTATGATTCCACTACCTAAAATCATACTAGCCCCCAAAATTACGCCTAATATTTTCATGATTAGTGGTGAAAATCGGGGCATACGAGTGCTAATAACAGGATCTTTGATTAGTACCAAATTTGTAAACTGCGAGATGCTCCAGCCCATTACCTGCACAGGATGAAGCCAATTAACTGGATCGCCAATCAAGCGATCGAGACTGGCTGCCAAGATTAGAATCAGAAAGTTTGAAAATAGCTCTAGCAATGGAATTCAATGATAAGTTAGTAGGGGCGCTGCCTCTACTAACTTATCATCGATAATCATGAAAGCCATATCTGTTCTAGGAACTTCGTCTAATGCTGGCAAAAGCTGGATGGTTACTGCATTAGGCGCATGGTTGCGACGAAATGGCGTGAAGGTCGCTCCATTTAAAGCCCAAAATATGTCGAATAATTCCTATGTGACCCTAGAGGGTGGAGAAATAGGTCGAGCGCAAGCAGTGCAAGCGATCGCCTGTGGGATGCGTCCAATTGTAGAAATGAATCCGATCCTATTAAAGCCGTCAGGAAATGGTACTTCGCAATTAGTTTTATTAGGAGAAGCACAGCGACATATCGCGGCTATTGACTACTACCAGCATATCGAAACGCTCTGGGAAAGCGTGCGTGACACCCTCGAATATTGGCGCGATCGCTGCGATGTTTTGCTATTAGAAGGTGCTGGCAGTCCTGTCGAGCTAAATCTTATGCATCGCGACTTGGTGAATTTGCGTCCGATTATCCATTTGCAAGGGCGGTGGATTCTCGTTGGTGATATTGAGAAGGGCGGCGTATTTGCTCAAATTATTGGTACGCATCAGCTTCTATCTCAACCTGTAAGAGAAATGGGACTAGGCTTTATTGTCAATAAATTTCGTGGTGATTTACGGCTGTTTAGTGATGCAGAAAAACATTTTCGCGATCATATGCCTGACCTTCCCTATTTAGGTGTTCTGCCCTATGCGTCAGATTTGCAACCTGAGAGCGAAGATAGTTTGTGCAGTGAAGCAGAGTCGAAAGGGGCTGGCGCAAAAATAGCATGGATTAGATTTCCACATTTGTCGAATTCGCAAGATAGTCAGCCTTGGCAATTGGATTCAGGTATAGAAACTGTCTGGGTAAAAACTGTCGCTGATTTGGTCAATGCGAAGATAATTATTTTAGGTGGCAGTAAAAATACACTTAGCGATTTGCAATGGTTGCGAACTACGGGCTTAGCGGATGCGATTCTGACAGCACATAGTCGCGGTGTGCCGATCGTTGGTATCTGTGGCGGCTATCAGATGCTAGGGAAATATCTGTGCGATCGCGTAGGACTTGCAGGTACATCAGGCGAAGTAGAAGGATTGGGGCTATTGCCAATTAGTACCGAATTTATGGCAACAAAACAAGTGCGTCAGGTGCAAGCAATCTGGCAATCTGAGCAGTCTATCGATAAATGGATGGCTTATGAAATCCATATGGGAGTCACAAAATTAATTGATGCTGGTGAATCTTCTCTAATTAAGCCTCTGCTCCAAATTGAATGCGATCGCGAGTTTCATGATGAGGGCATAAAAGGCGATCGGGTCTGGGGAAGCTATTTGCATGGTCTATTTGAGTCGGCTCATGTTCGCCAAGCGCTCACCCGATTAGCCAACATTTCTGAACATCAAGTTTCTAAAATTTCTTGGCAAGATCATCAACAAAATCTTTATAACCAGATGGCAGATTTACTAGAAGCACATCTAGATCTTACTTCTATTCGTTGTTATTTAAATATCTAATTTAGGCAACCCAAAAAGCTGTAGCGCACGCTTCGCGTGCGCTACAGCTTTTTGGGTTTTGGGTTTACCTATCTCCTTTTCTGATAGACTTAATATATTCAAAAAATGGTAAGTATGTAAACAAATTGTAAAATGGAAAGAAGCAGGTTAATAAAGGAGATAAACCAAAATGACACAAGCGATCGCCCCAAAAATATCTTTATACGACCGTGACTATTTGTTATGGACGGAAGAGACTGTAGCTAAGTTAAAGGCTAGAGATTTTGACCATGTGGATATTGAGAATTTAATTGAGGAGATTGAGAGCTTGGGGAGGTCTGAGAAAAAGGAAATTAAAAGCCGTCTGACAGTCTTGCTAGAGCATTTGATGAAGCGGATGTATGTCGATATGCCTGACTGCTTTGGTGGTTGGGTGAATACTATTTACACGCAACGTAACGACATTGAGTTAACTATGATGGATTCTCCCAGCCTGAAATCTCTATGGGATGAGTCTTTTGATGTTGCGTTTAAATTAGCACTGCGAACTGTTCGCAAACAATACAAGTCTGTCAAGTTTTCTGATTCATGGCAGTTTAATCGTGACATTGACACGATGCTGAATATTGATTTTTGGGTTGATTTGTAGAATGCCAAGATCCCGTAGGGGCTTAGCATTCCCACCACAATTTATAAATTTTCAGATTCCCTCAATTTGGGAATGCTAAGCCCTCTTTATGAGATTTGCAATAAAGAGGGCTTAGCATTTGCGAATGAAGATGGTTGTGATCAAGCTAGATATGGTGGCGCAAATGCTAAGCCCCTACGTTATTAACCTGTTTCTATGATCTTAAATACTTGGATATTTCTTGTCACTTCATGAGCGTACATGGTGGTAGTCCAGATTTTTGCCTGTGATATAACAATAGTCGTTAATACATCTTGAAGCATGATATTTTAGCTTGAGATGCCTAGTTACTTAGCCCTTAAAAACCATGCTGCTTGAAGTCGAAAACTTAACTGTTCGTTATGGCGATGCAGAGCCTGCGGTCGATCGCGTTACTTTCCATTTGCAAGCAGGTGAAGCGCTAGGGTTAATCGGTGAAAGCGGCTGCGGCAAATCGACGATTGGGCGATCGCTGATTAATTTATTACCTCAATATGCCAATACCGAAGGGACGATCTGTGTCGATGGTGAAGCGATCGCCGAGAAAAAAGATGGCACATGGCGCGGCGAAAAAGTGGGCTTGATATTTCAAGACCCGATGACAAGGCTCGATCCATTGATGAGCATCGAAAATCATGGCTTTGAAGTATTAGCGTCTCATTATCCTAAAATCTCAACTCGATCAGCAAGAAGCCGTATCCATGATGCACTTAGAGCCGTTCGCATCGATCCATCAAGGGCAAAGCAATATCCCCATGAATTTAGTGGTGGGATGCGTCAGAGAGTAGCGATCGCCCTTTCGTTGCTGCTTAATCCTGTCTTGCTGATTGCCGATGAGCCAACTACCAGTCTAGATGTCACCGTTGCCACCGAAATTCTCAAAGAACTAACTGCACTTCGCAAAAGCCGTTCGATGGGTTTATTGCTAGTCACCCACGATCTCGGCATGGTTGCGGAATATTGCGATCGCATTGCGGTGATGTATAACGGTGCGATCGTGGAAACTGGCAACGTTGAAGAGATTTTTCGTTCCCCGCAGCATCCCTATACACAGAGCTTACTCGCTTCTGTCTTACATTTTCATCCTGAAATTTTGCTTTCTAAGCAGGATATTCAAGATGTTGCTGAAGTTGAGAATGACGCTACAAATAAATCTGAAAATCAGGAAGTTCCCGCAGATGTTCTAGAAGTAATCTTAGAAGAGAAGTCTGATGATGAATTTAAGGATGAATTTAAAATCGTTGAAAAAATTGAAATCCCTCAAAAATCAGTACCAAGAGTGATTCTCTACATTAATCATCTCAAAAAGCACTATGTCACTGGCGGAAATTTGCTAACGCGATTTGTCAATCCTAGCTTTGGTTTAGTTAAGGCAGTTGATAGTATTGATTTAGAGATTTTTTCAGGCGAAACCTTTGGCATTATTGGCGAAAGTGGCTCTGGTAAAACCACAACTGGGCGAGCAATTCTGCAATTGATTAAACCCGATCGCGGTTTGGTGAGATTTAATGGCGTAGAGCTAACCAAGCTCAAAGGCGAACAAATGCGTCAAATGCGATCGCAGATGCAAATGATTTTCCAAGATCCCCGTGCTTGTTTTAGTCCCCACATGACCGTATTTCGCAGTGTCGCCGATCCCTTACTGATTCACAAACTCGTCCCCGATCTCGAATCAGCCCGCGAAAAAGTATATGCCATCCTCGAAAAAGTCGGGCTAAATTCGCAACTAGCCGATCGCTATCCTTCGGATTTGTCAGGCGGTCAGTTGCAACGGGTAGCGATCGCTCGCGCCCTGATTACAAACCCCAAACTAGTCATCTGTGATGAGCCTGTGAGTATGCTTGATGCCTCAATTCAGAGTCAAGTTTTGCAATTGATGGCTGACCTCAAACAAGAATTTAAGCTAACCTATATTTTTATTACCCACGATCTTGCCGTTGCTCAATTTTTCTGCGATCGCATAGCCGTGATGCGTAACGGTAAGATTGTCGAACAGGGCAGTACCGCAGATGTGTTGACTAATCCCCAACATGAATATACTAAATCTCTGATTGCTTCGATTCCACGTATTCCTTACATCAACCGCTAAAACTGCGACAATGCCCGACTCTCCCAAAAAATCCGTCCTTGATTCCCACTTCCTCAATCCTGATCTCTCTAATCTTGAAGATATGCGTAAGTTGGGCTACGCTTTTGTAGATTTGATTGTGGATTCAGTTCTGGATACTCAAAATCAGCCCTTTGTGAAAGACAGATCTGCTTTTGATATTTTCATTCCCGAACAAGGTCAAGAGCTTACAGAATTATTGTCAGAAGTGCGATCGCAAATTTTGCCGCGTACAGTCAATTTCCAAAATCCCCGCTATATGGGACATATGGACAGCGTGCCGACTGCGATCACAATTTGGGCGGATGCTTTAGTTTCAGCGATTAATAACAATATGCTGAGTTATGAACTCGCTCCTATATTTACAGAAATGGAAGCGCAACTAATGCAATGGTTCGGCAATCTCTTTGGCATGGGAACTGATTGTTTTGGCACACTTACCGCAGGCGGTAGCCTTGCCAATATTTCGAGTTTATTACTTGCAAGAAACTGGAAACAGCCAACGAGTAAGACTTTAGGCAACTCCAGTAATTTAGTTGCTTTTGTCTCCGAGGCCGCGCATACTTCCTTTGAGAAAGCGATGAATGCGATCGGCGTTGGCAAAGAGAACTTAGTGCGCGTTCCCACTAACTATCGTGGTGAAATCATTTTAGAAGAATTGGAAGCAGCTATTCAAAAATCTATTAGAGAAGGAAAACAACCCTTTTTCGTAGCTGCGATCGCAGGAACAACAGTAACAGGAGCAGTTGACGCAATTCAGGCAGTGGGTGAAATTGCGAAACGTTATGATTGTTGGTTTCATGTTGATGCTGCTTACGGTGGTGCAGGAATTTTTACACCGAAACTGAAACCATTATTTCAAGGTTGTGAACTCGCCGACTCCATGACCTTTAATCCCCAAAAATGGCTATGGGTAGCGCGAACCTGTGCAATGCTAATCGTCAAAGATAAGCAACATTTAGTTGATGGTTTTGATAGCGAACTGCCATATATGGACGATCGCGCTCTGAATTTTGGCAATCTCAATTTGCAAGGGACAAGACGGACAGATAGCCTCAAATTATGGATGGCACTAAAAGCGATGGGGACTTCGGGTTGTCGATATCTAGTCGAGCGATCGCTTGATCTATCCGATAATTTGCGGCAATGGGTTGATGCTTCTCCAGAGTTAGAACTTATCTGCGAACCAACTTTAAATATTATCTGTCTCAAATCTAGCGACCCCAATCTCAGTAATGCGATCTTGCGCCAACAATGGATCGATGAAGGTAAATTATGGCTGTCCCTACCGCTTTGGAAAGGCGATCGCATCCTCAAAGCCGTAGTCTTACATCCCTATGCGCGATAAAACACTTACAGCAATTTCCAATCAAACGAACCAATAAACTTTTAAAAGGGTTGCTTTACAAGCCTTTTAAGAGTTTATTGGTTCTAGTTTGAGCGCAAAGCGCTGTAAATCTCGCCATTATTACCCACGATAATTTACAGTTAACATTGAGATGATGCAACGCATCACCTCAATGTTAACTATTTTGAGATACGTCATGCTTTGCCCGTTTTGTCAGCATACTGATAGCCGTGTTTTAGAATCTCGTTCGGCAGAGGCAGGCTGTAGTATTCGCCGCAGGCGGGAATGTCTTAATTGTCAGCGTCGCTTCACTACCTACGAACGCATCGAATTTGTACCAATTACAGTTGTAAAGCGCGATGGCGCTAGTGAGTCTTTTGATCGCTCCAAACTTTTGCGCGGCATGATCCGTGCTTGTGAAAAAACAGGAGTCTCGCAAACAACTCTAGAAACCATCATCGACGAAATCGAATCTCAACTGCAAGGACGCGATCGCCACCAAGTTAGCAGCGTCGAAATCGGAGAAATGGTGTTGCAATACTTACAAGATGTCAGTGAAGTCGCCTATGTGCGATTTGCTTCAGTATATCGACAGTTTAAAGGGGTACGAGATTTTACTGAAGCTTTAAATCATTTCGCCTTGGATGAGCAACTACCCGAAAAATAGATACAAGAATTATGATAAAATTTATTTTTAAAGGACTAGAATCCATTAAAAGTGTATCAAGCTAAAGCACAGAAAATACAAAGTGACGAAAATTTGTAAAGAAAAGTTGAAATTTCTTAGTTACCATGGCTATAATAGCAATGTTTTGTAACCCCGATCACATTTCAGGGTCTAAATTAGGAGGTATTGATTTGGCAAGGAGACGTAAGCGGAAGAGTAGACGTCGCCAAGAAGGGCGCAAAATCCTAGAACATATTCCTCAATTCAGTATCGATAGCGGCGAAGATAAGCCTGTGACGGCTGCACGTAAGTACATTCACACCCATGGCATTCTTCCTCCAGCACTGTTGCTTGTAAGACGTAACGAGCATACAACAGATCGATATTTCTGGGCAGAAAAAGGACTATTTGGGGCACAGTATGTTGAAGAAAATCACTTCTTGTTCCCTAGTCTGAAACCACCTGAGGAAAGAGAAGTTGCACTTGTAGGCTCTAGATAAGGTCTCGTGCAGATAATACCTGTAAAACTTTTTGATTGCATCTTCCATAAGTGAGATGCGATCAAAAAGTTTTACATTGCAAAGCGCTCAAATAAAACTCAAGTTTTTTGTAGTTTGGCTTCTTCGCAATTTGCTACAAATAAAAAAGAGCAAACATGTGTTTGCTCTTTTTTATTTAAGACTTGCATTTTTTTGATTTTTTATCGTTAAGGCGATCGCTGAACATTTACAATTGTGCTGCTGACTGTTTTTTCCAGCCTCTAGGCAATTTTAGATCGTCAGGATCGACATAGTGACAGGCATAATCGTCCAAACAGATTAACGCCCAACCATTGCCATCGATATTAACCAATTTGTAGGAGGCTTGCAAAACAAAGAAGCCCTTATGGTTACGAGTTTCGGGCTTGACTTTAACGTTTTCTAAGATCATTTTATTAACTTCCTTTTTAAAATTTATAGTGAACTGAATATTAAAAAACTTAGCAACCTCAGTTACTTATGTCTGGATAGCCTAACATTCTTGACAAAAAAACTGTGTTAAGTTTTCTTGTCAAGGTTGCGTTATTTATGAAGTTATATGATCTTAGATAAAGTTATTCGTTAAATTCAGCCAATTAAGATTAAGAAGTATGAACACCAATAAAAACTTTAAAAATAAGCAATTAGCTTAGTACCCAGTCTCTAACCTTTTCAAGAGCTTTCCAGTCTGGACGACGGCGCAAACCCTCTTCAAAATTCTCAACAATTTCTGGCTTAATATCTTTCAAAATCATCAGCCAATTTTGAGCGGCTTCGATTTGTTCGCGAACACCCTTTTGGGATAGCTCTAACATTGCGATCGCTAGATTAATATGACCTTGAGGATCTTCGGGGGCGATTTTAACTGCTTTCTGTGCAGCTTTGAGAGCGAGTTTGGCGTTGTCGTCTAGCAAGTATAGCCAAGATAAACAAATCCAACCGCTAGCAACTTTAGGCTGGCGATCGCACACTTTTTCAAACACAGGAATTAATTCCGATGCAGGTTCACCTTGTTTGTAGCGTTCTAAACCTTGAGTGAATAAATCTTCTGCAATTTCAGTATTCATCGAGCGAATCCAAACTCCGAAGCCGTATTTTTGCCTTTGCAATACTACCACAAAGTTTACTCAAAACCAGTTTTGTTAAAAGTCCACCTTCGGCGGACTTTTAACAAAACTTCTAAGAATCGCAAATTAAATAAAACCCAAATATAATTCGGCGGACGAAGCCCGCCGAATTATATTTGGGTTTTGAAATACATCAAGGATTTAAAGTAGAGAGGACACAAAGTGTCCTCTCTATTTTTATTTGGTTATGAGTCAGCGTATATCGATTATTAATGTTGGGATTGACACAACTAGCTATGCTGATACTTGCGATCGCATTACCAGTCTCGCGCGGCAAGCAACATCTTGTTACATTGTGGCGGCGAATGTACATGTGGTGATGACTGCTTATTGGGATCGTACTTATCGTCAAGTATTGGCTAATGCGGCGATCGTCACGCCTGATGGGATGCCACTTGTGTGGGCAATGCGATCGCTAGGTGCAAAAAATCAACAGAGAGTTTATGGTCCCGATCTGATGTTGGCATGGTGCGATCGCGCTGCCCAAGAAAATTTCTCTATTTATTTATTTGGCGCAACGTTGGTAA
>JBBRQX010000032.1:0-12138 GCA_038225745.1 Pseudanabaenales cyanobacterium
ATTAGGCGATCGTAATTATTCTCATTTTTATTATTATTATTTTCAGTGTCTGACATATCAACAACCATTCACTAAATTGACGCGGCAGGAATCAACTTCTCAACTCGCAATTGTTCGATCATCAGAGGATGCACATCATACCAACTCTCAGTATTTTTATATTCGATCGCTACCAGATTATGCAGTAGATCTAGGAATTCTTGAGCTTTCGGATCGTCGGGAGTGTAATTTCTATAAGTTTGCAGCAAAATTTCGCGATCGCTCTTACTCAAAGTAATCTTCATATCATTGCGAATAGTATCGAGAGTTCCCTTCAAAATCAATTTGTCAATCTTTACATTTTCGATATCCTCATTGAGTTTTTTTTGCCTCCGCAATTTCACCAAAACAGCCCTACAACATTCTTGCGTAATCCGTACCGCTTCCCTCAATATCCCACCACTATTCAGAGCAATCTCTTCTTTAATCCCTGCCTCAAATAGATCCTCGATATCGATGCGATGCGCCAATATCGATTGAATAATTTTTAGCGCAGCAGAATTTGGCTTGCCATCAGATTTGTGACTTTCTCCCAAAGGATAGATTTTCAACACAGGCATTACAAAAATTCGATTGCCAGACTCATCTTCGATATGTTTTTTTAACTTGCCATCACGAATTGTCGCGATCGGCACTGTATAGATAATGATGAACTTAGGCTGAAGCAACGCTTTTAAGTTTTTTTGGAAAACATTATAAATTTGTTCTAGATCGGACTTGTCCAAATCATCAACAATTACCAATATTTCGCGCTTCGTCACCAATTTGATCTCTGTAGCGATCGCATTCAACGTATCAAGTAGATCCCGAAAATTCTGTGTAAACTTAGTCTTGATTTCTTCCTTAACGCTTTGCTCAGTATTAAGTTTGGCTTTAAGAATACCAAATAGCTCCAAGCCAAAACCAACATCACCCGCAACTTTTGTGGTTTCAGTGATAGTACGATCTTTGAACCAATTAAAGAACTTTTGTTTCTTATCATCAGCAATTTTTATATTTTCCCGTTCTGCCTTTTCCATCATTTGTAAGGCGATCGCAAACAAAATATTAATATGACTAATCTCTTCCATCTGAATCAAATCAGAAATAGAGAAAAATACTGTAAAAAACTGCCCCTCCATTTGCCGTGAAAAATCATAAAGCAAAGTTGACTTGCCACAGCCGCGATGTCCAGCAAACACAATCTGATTAGTGTTTTCATCACAGTCCAACACCTTCTGCTCTAAATCCTCAATGCATTGACTGCCATAGTCAACCCAAAACTTTGCCCGATCTGCATCAGACAAAAGCGGTTGCAACTGAAAATTACGCGAAACTGCTTGAAATTGTTGGATGCGATCGCTAGCCATATCTTTTGTCTCGTTTACTCACATATTTCAGACTAAGCCTAGAGTTTACCGCTAAACAGCGATTTTTACGCTAAACGTTGATATCGCATCCCTGGATATGGCGCGATCGCCCCTAAGATTTCCAAATGTGTCAAAGCCGCTAACACTTCCCACGAAGGCGCTTTTGTCTGTTCCACAATCGAATCTAAACCAACAGGATCGCCAAAACCGATCGCTTGAAGAATATTTTGTTGCAATAGGGGAAGCTCAGAAATAGCGATCGCAGGGGCAGGTTTATCTAAATTCGGTAACATTCCCAAGGCTTCCAATAACTCATCCACGCCCAAAATCGCCTGTGCGCCTTTACCTAACAATTTCAAGCAACCTTTTGCCTCGTTCACATCAAGGGAATTGGGCAACGCATAGACATCGCGCCCATATTCATTGGCTTGATAGGCGGTGATTAAAGCGCCTGATCGCTCTGGGGCTTCGATTACCAACGTAACGCGGCTGAGTCCTGCAATAATCCGATTACGCGCAGGAAAATGCGTTTTATCGGGCGGTGTGCCTTGAGGGTATTCGCTTACGACTAGCCCCGAAGCCACAATTTGCTCGTACAGAGATTTGTGTTTGTGGGGATAGATGCGATCGACTCCTGTACCTACCGCCGCTACGGTTTGTCCGCCAACTTCTAAACAAGCTTTATGAGCTTCACCGTCGATGCCTTCTGCCATACCAGAGATAATCGTGAAACCACGACTAGCTAAAGCTGTCACCAGTTTTTTTGTCCAACGTCTTCCATAGGGCGTTGCATTGCGCGTACCAACGATCGCCACAGTATTGCGTTCATTCCATTGCGTGAGATGACCTTGATAATACAAAATTGGTGGTGGATCGGGAATCTCCCAAAGTAACTGTGGATATTCGCGATCGCTTGGTGTCCAGAAATTGAGATTGTCATGCTCATGTACCGCCAACAGAGCAACTGGTTCCACTTCACGCTGAGCTTGACGAATGGCATCAAGGGTTTGCCCACCGATGCCATCGACTTCTTGCAAATCTGTCGGCACAGCGTTCCACGCCTCAGACATTGAACCAAAAGCTTGATAAATTCGCTTAATCAAAACTGGCCCAATGCCGCGCACTTGTGACCATGCTAACCAATAGGCTCTTTCCATAGGAGTTAGATAACGCTTTTGAAAAAGGCGATCGTATCTTTGAGAGAAGCGACAAAAGTATCAATTTCGGCTTTAGTGTTATAGAAGTAGACACTAGCGCGAGCCGTGCCACTGATTCCCAAAAAGCGATGTAATGGCTGGGTGCAGTGATGTCCCGAACGAATCGCGATCCCATCTTGATCGAGCATCTCTGATAGATCATTGGCATGAATGCCGTGGGCGATCGTGAATGCTGCCAAACCTGCGCGATGATGACGGGGCCCATAAACTTTAATGTCAGGAATATCATCAAGATAATCCATCAAATAGTTAATTAATTCTTGTTCGTAAGCATGAATTTTATCCATGCCAATCGCGGTCAGATAATCCACCGCCGCACCGAGGGCGATCGCCTCACCAATGGCAGGAGTTCCCGCTTCAAACTTATGTGGTAAACCAGAATAAGTGGAATGATCGAGAAATACTTCCGAAATCATTTCACCACCACCCATAAATGGAGGCATTTCTAGCAATAGGTCGCGCTTGCCATAGAGGAAGCCAATGCCAGTTGGCGCACACATTTTATGTCCTGAAGCGACTAACCAATCGCAATCAAGCGCTTGCACATCAATTGGCATATGCGGCACACTCTGACATGCATCTAGCAATACTTTCGCGCCCTGTGCATGAGCCAAGGGAATCATTTCTTCTACTGGATTCACGCAGCCGAGGGTATTAGAAACATGAACAATCGATACTAATTTTGTTTTAGCATTGAGCAAAGATTTGAAATGCTCTATGCTCAATACCCCCTCATTATTTGGTTCTAAAAACCTCAAAATTGCGCCTGTACGTTGTGCAATTAATTGCCAAGGCACGATGTTGCTGTGATGCTCCATGACTGAAAGAATTACTTCATCACCCGCTTTCAGATTTACCCAGCCCCAACTATAGGCAACCAAGTTAATCGCTTCACTAGCATTGCGCGTATAAATGATTTCTTCTGATGACTTAGCATTCACAAACTTCGCAACCTTATCCCGCGCTCCTTCATAAGCATCGGTAGCTCTCGCACTGAGGGTATGTGCGCCGCGATGTACGTTAGCATTGTCATGCTCGTAATAATATTTCCATGCATCAAGCACGGATTTGGGCTTTTGGGAACTAGCGGCATTGTCAAAATAAATGAGTGGTTTGCCATTGACCTCTTGATCTAAAATCTCAAAATCTGCTCTGACTCGATCTGCTAAGGTTTTTTCGTAGGTTAATGTCATGGGGCTTAGATAGTCGCTCTCGTAACTGCTATCTACATTTTAACAGTTTAAAACTCAAAAAGGATGAGTTGGCGCATCGCGCCAACTCATCCTTTTTGGTTTTATTGAGGCGCAAAGTGCTATCAGTTTGCTAATTTCCAGATTTTCACCTTGCCATCCAGACTGCCACTGATTAGCAATTTTTGATCGTTGCTAAATTCTACCGATGTCACGCCGCGCTCATGCTCTGATAAAACTTGAGGCGATCGCTTGTTCTTTAAAGCCCAAATCCTTACGGTCTTATCCGCACTACCACTAGCCAGTAATTGACCATCATTGCTGAAGGCGATCGTATGCACTTCGCCAGTATGTCCTGTGAGAACATCTTTTATTTGACCTGTCTTTCCATCCCATAAACGAACTGTGTTATCTTCCATCGCACTAGCGATCGCTTTGCCATCATTGCCATAAACAAGCGATCGCACAGCGCTACCATTTTCCACAAAAGTTTTGACGACTTTTCCTGTCTCCACATTCCATAATCGAATCGCGCCATCTTTGCTCCCACTTGCCAAAACTTTGCCATCGGGAGTAAATGAGACATCATAGACCCAAGATTTTTCGAGGATTGTGTTGATCGGCTTACCTGTTTCGGCATTCCACAATCTAATAGTGCGATCGGCGCTAGAGCTAGCGATCGCTTTACCGTCAGGACTAAATATCGCCGTATACACCCGTTCCTGATGACCTTCTAAAGTATTTAAAATTTTACCCGTGGCAGCGTCCCAAATAATGACTTTGCGATCGTCACTGGCACTGACTAGACGTTTACCATCAGGGCTAAACTGCACATCATAGACCCGACCAGTATGCCCTTTGAGCGTCTGTATCTTTTTATCTGTTTGTAAATCCCATAGCTCAATAATTTTTTCAGAACTTGCTCCTGCCAAAATTTTGCCGTCTGGACTAATCGTTACTCCATAAATTGCATCCTTTGTGCCATTGACCGAAAATTCCTTCACTAAGGCTGGAAATGAATTTGATGTATTGATCGGGTTAGAAGAAGATTCTGGCAATTCAGTGCTTGGTTGAGCTTCATCAGGTTTGATTGAATTTATCGATTTTGGGGAATGTCCAAATATGAGAATCATGGCGGTGATGGCGATCGCGCCAAGCGTGATGATCCCTAAACCCAAATGCCAAGGCTGGAGATATTCCCAAATCCCTGATTTGGTTGATCCCTGTTTCTGGTCAAGTCGGCGATCGCTTTGTTGATTTTTGCTTTGAGTCATCTCATCATTTGCAATTATCGTTGGCAAACTATGATTGAATTGAGAGCTTGGATAGCGATTTGCAAATTCGGTGATCGCCTCATAAGCCTCATCAGTACTGTGATAGCGCTGTCGAAAATCAAACCGTACCATCTGGGAAAGAATATCCGCGAATTCAGGATAGATTTTTGGCGCAGATGCTCGCCACAAAATTTCGAGATTGTCATCCTTGCTAAGATGACTGGGTGAAAATCCTGTCATTGCTTGAATGCCAATCATACCGATCGCATAGATGTCACTAGCAAATTTTGGTTCTCCATGCGCCTGTTCGCTGGGCATATATCCGGGTGTGCCAATTCCTACCGTATAGCCTCCGTCTGATTGTCCATTTAATATCGCTGTGGGCGTAACGATTTGCTTGACAATGCCAAAATCAATTAAAAAAAGCTGTCCATCGCGGCGACGAATGATGTTTTCGGGTTTAATATCACGATGAATTACATTGTTTTGATGAACAAAGCTAAGTACTGTTAACAGATTTTGCAATAAGTCAGCAACCGTGAACTGTTCCCAAATCTTGCCGCGTAGAAGTTCATGGCTAAGGTCTTTGCCGTCAATATATTCTTGAACTAAATAAAATTCTGATAATTCTTCAAAGTGGGCAAATAGTTGCGGAATTTGCGGGTGGGTTCCGAGGCGATAAAGAACTTGAGCTTCAGTCTCAAAAAGTCGCCGCGATAGTTGCAACACGTTGGCTTCTTGGTTTTGAGGACTTAGCCTTTTAATCACTCTGATTGGGCGATCGGGTAAGTGTAAGTCTTGCGAGAGATAGGTTTCACCAAATCCACCACCACCCAAACGCGCCGTAACTTCGTAATGTCCACCGACTATTTGCCCAGTTATAAGACTCATAAACTATTTCGTGGATGCCTTGGATTTGCATATAATCTTGCCATACAAATTGAGCATACCTATAGCGATCGCAATCACCAAATCGAAAAAGCGGCGCATCGCGCCGCTTTTTCGATAAAACAAGAATTTTTGATTACTTGATTTTGTCCATAATCGAGAAAATCGGTAAGTACATCCCGACAATAATCGAACCCACCATGCCACCCAATACAAGGATCATCAATGGTTCCATTAAACTTGTCAGCGCTTTTACTGATTCTTCGACTTCATTTTCATAAAAGTCAGCAACTTTCATTAACATCTTATCGATTTCACCAGTTTCTTCACCGATACTAACCATTTGTAATGCCATGACTGGAAATACTTCTGTTTTTTCCATTGCAGGTGCAATTTGACCACCTTCTCTCACGGCATTTCTTGCCGAATCGATCGCATTAGAAATCACCAGATTACCTGCGGTTTCCGCTGTAATTTCTAGTGAAGCCAAAATTGGTACACCCGCTTTAGAAAGTGAACCAAAGGTTCGGGCAAAACGAGCAACCGCAGTCTTGACGACCAAATCGCCAAACAAAGGCAATTTCAAGAAAACTCCATCCAAGTATAGTTGTCCAGCAGGAGTTGCATAAACGCGCTTATAAATAAAACCAAGACCAAAGGCAGTCGCGGGAAGGATGAATATTTTTTCACTCTTCAAAAAGTTACTGATATTAACCAGTATCTGCGTAAATGCTGGTAGTTCGCCACCCAAGCTCTTAAATACACCATCAAATACAGGGATGATGAAAATACACATCGCTAAGAAGATCAAAACCGCGACGGAGCTAACCACAATTGGATAAGTCATTGCCGATTTAATCTGGTTAGTCAGGCGGGCTGAGTCTTCGAGTAATGTTGCCAAACGAGCTAAAACATCGTCTAACACACCGCCTGTTTCCCCAGCTTGCACCATCGCACAATACAACTTGTCAAATACTTTGGGATGCTTTCGCAACGCATCCGAGAAGTTAGTACCCTGCTGCACATCCTCAAGAACTTCGGTAAGAGCGATTTTGAGTCGAGGATTGGCACATTGATCGCACATTACCCCCAGTCCACGCACCATGGAGACACCTGCATTCACCAAGGTTGCTAATTGTCGCGAAAACAAAGCCAAGTCCTTGACCGTGACTTTTTTCATCGTGAGAGCAGCAAAATCAAAGCCGCCCTTCACCTCTTTCACGTCTTGAATATAAAAGCCTTTTTGCTTCCAAGTATCACGCGCTTCTTTGAGTGATGTAGCGACCATCGTCTCCTGCACTGACTTGCCCTTAATGTCCTTGAGATTTGCCTGAAATTTCGCCATGATTACACCTCTTTAAATAAGAATTATGGGCAGAAAACTATCCAACTAGCCACTGATTGATCGCGACTTGATCATGTCTGGCGATCGGATATCCCCTGTTGCTTTGCGCTTCATCACGGGCGCAGGATTAGGACCAACCACGCGCAATAACTCTTCAGGGCGAGACGTTTTCGACATCGCTGCTTCAAAGGTAATGTCGCCGTCCAGATATAGCTTCGCCAAAACCGATTCGAGGGTTTGCATCGACTCCTTACCGCCTGTTTGGATAAAGCCATACATTTGCGCGGTTTTACCTTCACGGATCAGGTTAGAAATAGCAGGTGTAACCACCATGATTTCTTGAGCCATTACTCGCCCAAATTGACCTGGTTGCGGGTTGTGACGTTGGACAAGAGTTTGACTCAATACCGCCACAAGCGAGTTAGAAAGCTGCACCCGAATTTGTCCTTGCTGCTCTGGCGGGAATACATCGACCATGCGATCAACGGTTTGGGAAGCAGAGCTAGTGTGCAATGTCCCAAACACTAAGTGTCCTGTTTCGGCGGCGGATACTGCAAGTTGAATTGTTTCCAAGTCACGCATTTCGCCGACAAGGATCACATCAGGATCTTCTCGCAAAGCAGCTTTTAGCGCGTTGCCAAAGGTTTTCGTATCTTCGCCGACTTGGCGCTGGTGGATAATACTTTTTACTGATTCGTAGACAAATTCGATTGGATCTTCAACCGTGAGAATATGCTCAGCACGAGTTTTATTGATCGTTTGGATCATCGCCGCTAAGGTTGTGGTTTTACCTGAACCTGTTGGCCCAGTTACTAATACTAGTCCACGCGGCTTTTCACTCAGTTCGCGTACAATCGGTGGCAAGTTAAGATCATCCATGTCAGGAATCTTAGAAGAAAGCGCTCGTAAGCAAGCGGCATAGGTTCCGCGATCTTTATAAACATTGACCCGAAATCTGGCTAGTCCCTTGACCCCATAGGAGCAGTCCAATTCCCAGTTTTGTTCCAGAGCTTTACGTTGATTGTTATTCAACATCGCGAAAATCAAGCGCTGAGTCTCTTCGGGGCTAAGTGGATCGCGATCGGTGCGGGTGAGGTGACCGTTGATGCGAATGTAAGGGGGTAGCCCTGCGGAGATGTGGAGGTCAGAACCCTTACGTTCTACGACTTCTTCCATCAAGTCTTCGATGATGTAGTCCATTACCATAGCGAGTTATTCTCCTAATATGATCCTAATAAACGAATGATTCCCTATGTAGCCTATTTTTCGATACTTACGCTTTGCATAAGTATCAAAAAATAATTTAGAAAGTTCACTTAGAAGGTTCTAAGTGTAGTGCAGTATGGACATTCCACTGATTCGGGTGTGAGAACCGCGTCACAGTTTTCGCATTCCAGTCCTTTGCCGCGACGGGCGCGTTCTTCAGCTTCGCGACCTTTATCGGTATAGACGACTCGCAGTACCTCATCTAAAGTTGTGGCTCCTTCTCTTACTAGTTGAAAAGCATATGCCATTAGGGTTTTCATCCCTTCCTGCACCGCAATTTCTTTGATCACTTCAGTAGTTGCGCCTTTGTTGATCGCACTTTGCAGGCGTTCGGTCATTCTCATGATCTCGTATACACCTGCCCGACCTTTATATCCAGCGCCACTACATTTCGGGCAGACACGCTGGCCGGGGAGCATGGCTTCGCGGTTGACGATGTTGGCGCGGTAGAAGGTTTGCTCAAGGTCGCTAGTGGGCAATCCGAAGCGATCGAGTTCTTCTTGGCTGGGGTTGTAGGGAATGCGGCAGTTGTCACAAACGCGGCGAAGTAACCGTTGTGCGAGAACGCCGATGATGGCGGTACTTGCCATAAACGGCTCTACGCCCATTTCTTCGAGACGAGCAATACTGCTAGGTGCGTCGTTGGTGTGCAATGTGGTCAATACTAAGTGCCCTGTAAGCGCAGCTTCGATCGCCGTTTTTGCCGTTTCTGCATCGCGGGTTTCACCAACTAGAATTACGTCAGGATCTTGACGTAAGAATGCTCGAAGAATACTAGCAAAGGTCATCCCTTTTTCGCGCAGAACTTGACATTGGGTCAAACCAGGCAAGTTATATTCAACAGGATCTTCAGCCGTACTGATGTTGATGCCAGGGTCATTACATTCGGCAAGGGTCGAGTATAGGGTCGTGGTTTTGCCTGAGCCTGTGGGGCCAGTTACCAAGATCAAGCCATAGGGTCGTTTTGCGAAACTTTGCATCAGTTCCAAACTTTCGGGATCGCTGATGAGTTTATTGAGACCGAGTTGGGTGTTGGAGTTATCGAGAATTCGCAAAACGACTTTTTCGCCGTTTTGGGTGGGGCAAGTATTCACCCGAAAGTCTACGCGCCGACCTTGGAAGTTGCGTTTGAGCTTGCCATCTTGGGGAACGCGCTTTTCGGCAATATTCAGGTTAGAAATAATCTTGAAGCGCGAAATTACCGCATTGACGATATTACGTGGTAAGCGTTTGCCTTCACTCAGGAAGAAGTATTCGCGTAATACACCATCTTTGCGAAGACGGACGCAGAGGTCTTTTTCTTGAGGTTCAATGTGGATATCTGAGCAGCCTTCTTTAAGAGCTTTGACGAGAATCTTATCAACGAGGCTAATGATTGGGGCGGAGTCTTCGCCACCCACCATGAGTTCATCACCTTGATCTGCGCCAGTAATATCTTCGTTGAAGACATCATCCTTGACTTGCAGATCTTCATCGCTGATTGCGCCTTCGCCTTTGGAACTCTTACTAATCTGAAATTGGACAATATTATCAAAAGTGCTGTGAAAGTCTTCACGGGCAATCACGCGCCTGATTATTGTGATGTTTTTGAGTAGGCGAGCAATTTCATTTTGAACTTTATAGCTATCGGGAGAGACTACGGCGAGGGTGATACTATTTTCAGTCTTAGCGATCGCTAGCATCTCGCAGTCTCGACAACTGGCAATTGGGATGATGTTGGAGTCGAGTAAGGCGCTAAGGGTGGGAATATCAAATTTGTCAACATCGATATCGGGATCGATCGGTTCGATGCCATAAAGAACACGCAGTTCAAAAAGTTGTTGGCGTTTGTAGTAGCGGGTAATGTCGGGGGCGAGTTGCTGCCCCAAAATTTGCTCTAGGACGGGTAGGAATGGCACATTTTGGTCTTGGCTATCTTTGACAGCGCGATCGAATTGGTCGGTGGTGGCATGTCCTGCTTGAATTAGTTTGCTCTCAAATGGAGTCCGACCACCCCGTTTTGCCAGAGCCTTAGTTCTATTGTTTTTTAAGCCGATACCTGTGGTTGGTGCTTGATCTGATGTATTCATAGCCCAAGAGTTCCTAAGAGTTCATTACCCAAGTGAGATTATATCTTTGCGATCGCAAAGATATATAAGGCGATCATAGCTTTTTACATAGCTATATTGGGCAAAATAGCACAAATGTTTCATGGTTTTCACAAAGCTTTCAAAAATTTCTCCCCTTAAAGCCTCAAGAATTAGTAAAGCGCTCTTTCTAATTCTTGAGGGCTTGCCAACGAATTTTGGGATTTTGGGCGAGCATTCGCGCGATCGCGATCGCGCCTTGTTTATTTAAATGGCTGGGGTCAGAAAAAAATTCGGCTTGATTTTGGAGTTGTTGGGAAAGATCGAGATAGGTAAAACCTTCACGCAGGGCAAGCTCTTGGATTCTGCCACTAAAAGTAGCTTCATAGCGGGTGCGAATTTGATCGAGATAACTGGCATGTAAGGGCATATTCACCAGCACCAGTTCAATACTATTGCGGCGACAAAAATCGACCACATTTGTAAAAGCGTCGAACTGTGCGCCATTGGGTTCAAAGTTGCGGTAGTCGAGATCGTAGTCTCCCGGAACTTGCGGGACTTTTTGGAAATAGGTGTTGGGATTAAACGTGACATCAAAAGCAACAAAGCCTTTGGAGTCTAGGGCGGTGACGGTGCTAGGCATCGTGGCGGCGATTAGGGCTTCGCTGTTGCTGAGCAGATGCGTATGGCGATCAAATTTCTTGACTAGCGAAGTCCGAATTTCTTGACGTTTGCCCAAGGTGGTAAACAGCATGTCAAAAGATTGGGCGATCGGATTGGGTGATTTGGACGCGATCGCATTTTGCGTGGTGACAGGATCGGGATTAATGCCATTATTTTTGAGGGTTTCTTGCAATTGCTTGTAGCCCGCAGAAGCGGTGATTTCGTCATAGGTGATGTCACTACGGCTGCTATTAAAAGCTCTCAAGCCATCCGCCCAAATAATCATGCGCGGCAATTGGGGGCGGGTGAGAATTTGGGTGATTTGAAGATTCACAACCTTAGCGGTTGCGCCGTCAATACCCAGATTAAAGACGCTGATGTTTTTGTAGCCTTTGCTGGTTAATACTTTTTCTAAAGTGCTGGGTTCGATGCCGCGTAATGCTCTCGAACTGCCAACAATCAAAACGTCAGGCGATCGCAGTTTATTACTGGTCTGCCAATCAATAAGGGCTAATTTCTCATTGAATAAGGCGATATTGAAATTAAGGGCAGGTTTATTGGTGATTCCCTTTTCGACAGAATCTTTAGGCGGATTGGCTGGCAAATTAATTTTGGGATCGGCGATCGCAAACTTAGTCGATAGTTCGGGGCGATCGTAATTACTGAGAGTGCGATCGATCGCGATCGCTGCCCCCAGCCCGATCGCCAAGCTTGCCATACAAGCTGGTAAAGACATCATCGGCGGTGCAGTTTGTCCCAGCCATTTAAGTCCAAAAATGACCCGCCCAACCGCAAGTAGTTTTGCCCCCTCGTTATCTAATTCCTGCCAAGACTGAGGTTC
>JBBRQX010000033.1:0-12110 GCA_038225745.1 Pseudanabaenales cyanobacterium
TAAAGGGGAAAATATCATACCAACATCATTGCATACCGAAATGCAGCGATCGTACTTAGAGTATGCGATGAGCGTGATTGTTGGTCGTGCTTTGCCCGATGCTCGTGATGGTCTCAAACCTGTGCATCGGCGAATTATTTACGCGATGCATGAGTTAGGACTTGTGCCAGAACGCCCATTTCGGAAATGCGCTCGTGTAGTCGGTGACGTATTGGGTAAGTATCATCCCCATGGGGATCAGTCGGTTTACGATGCCCTTGTGCGCTTGGTGCAAGACTTTTCCAGCCGTTACCCGTTGCTAGCGGGACATGGCAATTTTGGCTCGGTGGATAATGACCCTGCGGCGGCGATGCGCTATACCGAATGTCGATTAGCGGCGATCGGGAATGAGGCGATGCTAGGCGACATTGAAGCGGATGTTGTTGATTTTGTCGATAATTTTGATAGCTCCGAGCGCGAGCCAGCCGTTTTACCTGCTCAGTTGCCGATACTGTTGCTCAATGGCTCAACGGGGATCGCCGTGGGGATGGCGACAAATATTCCGCCACATAATTTGAGTGAAGTTGTCGATGGCGCGATCGCCTTGCTCGATAATCCCGATCTGTCTGATGAACAGTTATTGCGCCTGATTCCCGCGCCCGACTTTCCGACAGGCGGGATCATTATGAATGAAGATGGTGTGCGCGAGGCGTATTTGACGGGGCGCGGCAGCATCACCACTCGTGGAGTCGCATCGGTCGAACAGTTTGGCGGCAAAGGAACTGGTAAGCGCCAAAAGCTAGCAATTATTGTGACTGAGTTGCCCTATCAGGTAAATAAATCGGCATGGATCGAGAAGATTGCCGAACTGGTAAACAATGAAAAAATCAATGGTATTTCCGATATTCGCGATGAAAGCGATCGCGTAGGAATGCGGGTGGTCATTGAGCTAAAAAGAGATATTGCGCCTGAAGTAATTATTGAGCAGTTATATCGTCAGACTGCTTTGCAATCAAATTTTGGCGTAATTCTCTTAGCGCTGAAAGGTTCTCAACCGAAGCAGATGAGTTTGCGAGAATTATTGCAAGAGTTTCTATCTTTTCGCGAAGAAACCCTTTCCAAACGCTTCCGTTATGAATTGAAAAAAGCACAGGAAAAATCGCATCTATTAGAAGGATTAGCCCTAGTTCTCCAAGATATTGATCGCCTGATCAGGATCTTGAGATTTGCCAATAACAGCGCCCTTGCTAAAACTGATTTACAAACTGAATTTGGACTTTCAGAAACCCAAGCTGAAGCAATTCTCTCCATGCCTTTGCGCCGCATCACCGCGATTGAGCAACAGAAGATCCGTGACGAATTAGCGACATTGCAACAAGAGGTTACCAAATTAGAGAGGTTATTAGGCGATCGCCGTGAGTTGATCAAATTTCTCAAAAAAGAATTACGCGATCATAAAAAGAGACATAGCGATCAAAGGCGGACTCGTCTGGCATGGCAGTTGGGAAAAAACCACCAAGATATTCATGTACCGCCAAGCGTTGATGCTGATGCATCAAAAGCAACCTCGAAAAATGCGAAATCAAAAAATACTGAAGTTGAAAAAACAAGCGATCGCAATATTCAGCAGCAAGTTGAGACTCAGCCAGTAATTGAGAAAACTACTGAGAAAAAATCTCGATCTGTAACTAATAAACAACCCAATCTCGTAGAAGTGCCTCTCATTTCTCTCACGACTGAGCTAAATATTCCCATTGCAGCGCCGCAAGATATTACAGTCCAACTCACTCACAAAGGCTATATCAAGAGCTTCGATCATAATTCTAAAGCTCCGCAATCGGCAGATCTCAGTGATGATCTAACGATCGCATCCTATGACACCCGTAGCGATCGCGAAATGGTGGTATTGACTAATTCTGGTCGAGCTTTCCCTCTCGCCTTAGCCAATGTTCCTATTGTCAAAGGCAAAGGGCGCGGCACTCCTTTAATTACGCTATTGCCTGATAGTAGCGAAGGGATTATCTCGCAATTTGTTTGGGAAAAGAATCCCGAATCAAAGGAAGGTTTAGTTTTGATTTCTAGTCAAGGCAAAATTAAGCGATCGCCCCTTGCGGAATTTGCGGATATGACTGCACGCGGATTGATGGCCGCCAAATTTAAAGACGATGATTCGCTCTTTTGGGCAGATATAGTCAGCCTAGATCAAGAACTGGCGATCGCCACTTCCGCAGGGAGAATTTTGCGACTCAAAGCCGACGAAATGCAGATTCCTACAGTAGGACGCGCCGCCGCAGGAAATATTGCACTGCGTTTAGGAAGTTCGGAAACCCAAATCGGTGTATCGGTTCTCGATTTACAAAATAATCCTAATTCTGAACTAATCCTAATCACTGCCGAAGGTTTCGCCAAACGCATATCGGCGGCAAGTATTCGCTCAGCAGTCAGAGGGGCGATCGGTTCTCAATGCTTCAAATTCCAATCGCGAGCCGATAAATTAGTCAGCATGACAGCGATCGCGAATCCTCGTGTCGATTTGCCTATAACCTTCTTAATCGGTCAGGATAACGACATTGGTTTAAGAACTGTGCAAATGCCTTTGGGTGCAATTCCCTTGGAGTTGCCCAATAGCCAAGGACGTTCGATTTTTGCGGGTGAAAGTGATTTAGTGCGATCGGAAAGAGTGATTCGGGTCGTTTAGGTACAAATAAGTGCCATATAGCTTATGGCACTCACATTTACAGATTTATGAGCAACTCAGTAAGTGGGCAAAAAACCTTAAAACTCAAAAATGAGAAGCGGCACAATGCGCCATCTCTCACTTTTCGTCGTAAGGAATGTCTGAGGGCTTTTTAGCAACTGTTGCGGTAAAGCTAGGAAAATTCAATAAGTCGGCAGTAAACTTTTCATCTAAGGTCAGGGCATATTTGCGATCGCTTAATAAAACTACTGGAATATGTTCTCGATCTTCTTCATTAGAGGTTAGCCGTCTTTTCACTTTGTTTGTAAAATACTTTTGCTTAAATTCTTTGATCTGGTCATTACTGATTCGATTTAGTCTGCCTTGCTTAGTTAGTAGGCTAATAATTACAGCGATATTATTACCTGATGCAGCATGACCCATCGTTCGGTAATATTCAGCTATCAATTTTTGTGAAACAACTAAATAGGCGTTATTGTGGATATTTTCGGGATCAGAATTAGATTCTATTAGCCATTTAATCAGTTTCTTATACTCAGGATCGAGAGGGTTAGAGAAGTTTTTCGCTATATTATTGTCGATAAATATATCTTTTTTAGTCATCAGAAATTCTTAGAGATCAAACTTATTATGCATTGAGCGCTATATCCATCGTATCAATCATATATGTCTCAAAGAATCCCTTTGGAGCATTTAGTATTTGTCCTTGCTTAGTGAACTCAATGCGATGAGCTACACTACCATTTTTGATCGAGTTTTCAAAATAATATACAGCAACATCTTCAGGTTGAATTTCTTCATTTACAATGAGTAATCTAATTCTCTTTAGTAGATATTCGCTGTGGGTTTCAACGATATAATTTTTATTTCTCTCTTTTACTTGCTTAATCAAGTAGTTCCCCAGATCTGCTTGAACAGAAGGATGTAAATGTATCTCAGGCTGAGACATAATTAAAGTCGAATTATCCCACAATTGTAAGTCAGCAACAATAATCGGTAAGAATTGACTAATCCCAAACCCAACATCAGCTAATGATTCCCATTTACTTCTAGCTTTTACTTTTACCTTCATTTCAAATCTTCCACCTAATAATTTATTTGATCTAATATCATGTAATATATTGACGGATTTTAGTAGAGAGACTAAATCATCTAATTCATCAGATTGTCTATCATGCCAATCTAAAATCTGATCAATGTATCCAGAGCCAAATTTATCGACTTTGTTATTTGATTTTGATAAATAGTAAGTGCGATCTGGATGTAATCTAAAAGAGCTTATGAAATTAAATTCTTCATCTAAGCTTGCATGGAGACTATCATTGAAGATATCAATTATTGGGTAGCTACCGTTGTAACTTTCTCTAAATATATCGTCTATATTGCTAGTCCGAAAATTTATTGAATTTACAACACCACTACGTCTTATATTTAGGTTTGCAATAAAATCACCACTAGCTTCTCTCGTTAACTCTATTGTTTCTAGTCTAGATGACATTTTCAGATCATTTATAACTGGGTATATATTTTTTGTTTCAAAAGCCCAATTGGTATCAAATATAAACTCATCAAAATCATTCACTAGATTTAAACTTATACCTAGTTTATTATTTGTATTATGATTAAATGCTACATCTTCTCCTCCACCCATATTTACATAATTTCCATTAAGAGATAAGTACAAAGGGAAGGAATTACTATGACGATTAATACTTTGTATTGGAGCTAGTATTCCATATATTAAAGAGCTTTTACCACTACTATTTTCACCTGTAAGCAAAGTTATTTTTGAGAAGGAAACATCTACTTCTTTAAAGCATTTAAAGTTTTTTAGAGCTAATCTTTGAATCCGCATAATTTTTTTGCTTTGAAAAGATTTTTGGAATTATTAAGAGTTTTTATGCGTTACGGCTACGCCTAACACATTCTACGCCAAGCTTCACGCCTAATACTGAATATGAGGTTTTTACGTGAGAACTTTTAGCTCTAAACCACGCTCAAAAATCTCATTAATCGCAAACATCTCTCCATCAGTCGTCATAAATTTATGATCTTTAGTTGCTTTAATGCGATCGCCATTTTCTAACTCATATTCAAATACCTCTTGCTCACCGCGATTGTGCCACTGTGCGATCGGTTGAGTAAAAATAAACCCATTCTTATCCACACTGTAAACATTACATTCTATCTTCTGCTCTACGATTTTACCGATCGCCATCACACCATATTCCACAGTCTGCACTAGCGTATCGTAACTGAGGCAATACTCTGCAAAGATCACCATTTGATCGAATAGATCATTAGAAATCTCTGATCTAATACCATTTTTAGCACAACCATCAAGGAAAATAGAGCGCTGTTTTTCCATTTCTTCAGGCTTCTTTTTCCCCATTGCCCGACGCAATAAATCCGCAGCACCAAGGGAATATCCTGCCAAATCCTGCGCCATTCGCATGATTTGCTCCTGATAACAGAGAACTCCATAAGTGTTGTTTAAAATTGGCTCTAGTAATGCATCTTGATACTCGATCGCTTCACGACCATGCTTCCGATTAATAAACTTAGGAATCAGTCCTGCATCTAATGGACCTGGACGATAGAGCGCCAGAATCGAAGAAATATCTTCAATATTAGAAGGCTTGAGATCTTTTACGATCTGTTTCATGCCCGATGATTCTAATTGGAAGATACCTTCTAGATCGCCTTTTTCTAAGAGCTTATAGGTTTTCTTGTTTGCCTCTGTGAGCATATCAGGCGCGATCGCATCAATATGAAAATTCGGATCTTGATTGCCACGAATTAACTTACTGGTATGCTCAATCGTGGTCAAATTTCGCAGTCCCAAAAAGTCCATTTTCAGCAAGCCGAGAGATTCTAAATCCTCCATCGTGTATTGCGTTACTACTTGACCTTCATTGCTGCGTTGCAATGGCACAACCTCATCCAATGGGAACGGTGAAATCACTACACCCGCCGCGTGAACGCCTGAACTTTTGTTCACGCCTTCGATTCGCATTGCCATATCTAGCCATTCAAATACTTTCGGGTCGTCTCTGTAGCGATCGCGAAATTCTGGTGCTGGCGAAGTTTCCGAAATCATCACTTTTAACTTAGCTGGCTTACCACGCGAAACGGGAATCATTTTCGCCATTTTGTCGGATTCACTATAGGAGACATCTAACACTCTTGCGACATCTTTGAGAACTGCCTTAGAAGTCAATCGGTTAAAGGTAACAATCTGGGCGACTCGCTCCTGTCCATAGCGTTGTGTGACATATTCAATAAGTTCGCTACGATGATCGATACAAAAATCGGTGTCAATATCAGGCATTGACTTCCGTTCGGGATTGAGAAATCTTTCAAATAGAAGTCCGTGATGGATTGGGTCAATATTTGTAATTCCTAAAGAATAAGCAACTAACGAACCCGCCGCACTACCGCGCCCTGGCCCCACAGGAATCTTTTTGTCTCTGGCATATTTAATATAATCCCAAACTACGAGAAAATAAGTCGCAAATCCCATTTGCATGATAATTCCCAACTCGAAGCGCAAGCGTTCTTGATATTCCGCCGAAATTTCAGCATGGGTCTTCGCATTAAATCTTTGCAATAGACCTTGCCATGTAACTTCTTCAAAATAACTATCCGCAGTATGCCCTTCAGGAATTGGATAATCCGCAGCACTGGGGTCGCGCATCAAGTCATAGGCTTTGACTTTAGCGGCAGCATGGATGGTATTTGCAAGCGCTTCTTCGATTACCTCATCTTCCAAATGATCGCGAAATAGCCGCTTCATTTCATCGTAGGATTTAAAATATTCCATACCGCTATAGCGCAGACGTTTCTCATCGGAAATCAGCTTTCCTGTTTGGATACAGAGCAGTGCATCGTGAGCTTCTACATCCATACAAGAGGTAAAGTGAGAATCATTAGTAGCGATTACCCTAATGTCTAATTCCTTGGCAATCTTGCAAATTTCCACATTCACAACTCGATCTTCAGGATATCCATGATCTTGAATTTCTAGATAATAATCTTCGCCAAAATGTTTTTTATACCAAGCCGCCACTTCCCTTGCTAGTTTTGGATCGCGGTTCATGATTGCTTGCGGAACTTCCCCCGCCAAGCATCCAGAGGTGATCATTAAGCCTTCTTTGTATTGCAGTAAATAATCTTTATTAATGCAGGGACGCGCAAAAATTCCTTTCCCTTGAAAACCTTCTAGATGAGAAATAGAAGTCAGCTTTACGAGATTACGATATCCTTGTGTATCTTTGGCAAGAACACATTGATGATATTTTTTCTTTTTTTCTTCTCTTTTGTATTGGATAGTAATGTCGCCGTTCAGCACATACATTTCATTCCCAATAATCGGCTTAATCCCCTTAGATTTGCAGACCTTGATCAGCTCGATCGCTCCATACATCACACCATGATCGGTTAAGGCGATCGCAGGCATTCCCAATTCCACGGCGCGGTTAACCATATCAGGAATTTGGCTTGCCCCGTCAAGCAAACTATATTCAGTATGAACGTGCAGCCCAACAAATCCAGTCATAGCGATCTCAAAAGTCAAATCTAGACATCTAGATTAACACGGCAATAAAACCAGAATCTCAAAAGCTGTGGCGCACGCGCAGCGTGCGCCACAGCTTTTAAGATTTTTACGAAGTTCTAGTGGCTTAGCTCTTGCTGGACTCAGGCATAAGTAGACGCATTGCCATAATTGCGAATAAGGCTGAAGCGATCGCCTTTAGTAATCTTGTTGGTAAAAGTACAGAGATGCTGTCACCGAGAAATACCCCAATCGAACTGGCGACTAATAGGGCGGCGGCTGAGCCAATAAAAACAAATTTTGGAGCCGTGGAGCTACCACTTAAACTCAGGGTTGCTAGTTGGCTTTTGTCGCCCAACTCTGACAAGAAAATCGTACCGAAGCTAAGAAATAATAATTGCCAGTCCATATTTAATCTCTTTTTAATCCTTTTGAATGAATATTTGCATAACGATTACAGCGCTTTTCGCTGTCATAGAACCCAGATAAATTCTTGAAAGTGCCGCGAAGCAGCACTTTCAAGAATTTATCTGGGTAATAGGCTGTACTTAAACGATCGCTTCCCACAGTAGGCTAAGTGACAAAATTAGAAAACTTAAACCAGCTAAAGTGTTTAACAAACTTGGTGAGAAGGTCTTGGCTAGCCACTTACCTGCGATTACGCCTAACAAGCTAGTTGAGACTAAGGCGATTGCTGCTCCTGCAAAGACAATCCAAGGTTGATGTGATTGTGCCGAAATCATCAAAACACTTAACTGCGTTTTATCGCCAATCTCGGCAAGAAATACGGTGATAAAAGTGGTGATGGCGATTTGCCAATGCTCAGACTTTTCCTGAGGCTTCACTGGTGATGTCGCTTGGGCTTGCTCAAGCTCTTGGGTCTTCGATTCAGGCTGTACAGACATCATTTATGAGCGCTATTTAATCTTTTCATAATCCTTTCATAGTCTAAACTATAAACCTCAAAAATGTAAGTAGCTACTCCCTTCCCAGTTAAAGATTAGATAGAGCGCCGCACCATCTAATCTTTTGGTTCACTTCATAATTTCATTGCGATCGCTATCACGCCAAGGTGTTTCTGCAAAACTCGCGATCGGTGACTTAGATAAGCCCCATTTCGCGACCAAATTTTGTAATACGCGATCTTGCGATCGGTGAAAAGCATCAATATCGCCATCGCCACGATTGATGATCGCGAACCAAATTGCTCCATGTTGTTCAGTTTGGATAATTCCTGCTAAAGCGCTGACATCGGAGAGAGTGCCAGTTTTGACGATCGCCCCTTTTGGCATTTTCCGATCCTCGATCGTGCCGCAGTTGCAATCACTGATTGGGAAAAGATCGGCTAGGGTTAAGCCCTCCACCTGAGCGCGATTATGGACTGCCATCAGAATTGCGACAGTGGCGCGAGGAGAAATTTGATTCGCTCGCCCCAACCCTGAACCATTAATTAATTTTATTTCTGAGAGCGGCATATCTGTAGCTTTAGCCGCGATCGCCGCCACCTGTTGGCCGCCGCCCAGTTGCGAAGCTAGCATCTCCGACATCTCATTATTGCTTAAGGTATTCATGCGCTTAAGGATTTGCCAAAGCGGTAATGACGCATGACGGATTAATAATTTGCTAGTGGAAATATTCGCTACAGCAAGATTTGGCACAGTCCGCACATTGCCAAGGATCACCAGTTGTGGTTTAGACGTTCCCACAGGCATAGTCGCAAATTGCTCAGCAACTTCACCTTGCCATCGGCTGCTATCAAAGGCTAAGCGCAAGGAGTTAGCGGCTTCTTGTAGATTAGTCTCGAAGTTCATCGCAAATTTGCCTGTAACGATCAAATTGCCTTGAACGCGCTTAATCCCTAGCTGATTGAGTTTATTGCCAAGGGCGATCGCCTCTTCCCACACAAAAAATGGATCGCCATTCCCCTCAATAATTAGATCGCCTTTGAGGGTATCCCCCGTGAGATTGCCTGTATTGCTGATATTTGTAATAAAGCGATAGTTCGATCCCCATGTTTGCAAAGCTGCCAAGGTGGTGACAATTTTGGTAAGTGAGGCTGCTGGCAATGGGCGACTCGATAAATTACCCGAAGCGATCGCCCCATCATGGGACTGAATCCAGACACCTTGGTTGGGATCGCTTAGCCCTGCTTGACTGAGTTCACTGAGCATTGTGGCGATCGCTTGTTTAGCCACGGGATCGGGAGCGATCGCTTCTGGTGCTAAGACAGGACGGGTAGCATAGCTCATCAGCGATCGCGGCACTGTGGCAACCTCACGACCATCAAGGGCTTGGGTCGAGACTGATAACAACAACGCGCCAACTAGACTCCACATTGTCATGAGAAAAAACCAAACTAAAAATATTTGAGCTGATATAGCCTATTGATGATTTACAGAGAAATTTTTAAAAGTGCCGCTTCGCGGCATCTTTAAAAATTTCTCTGGGTTTTAACCAGCACAGATATTCTAATCGTGAAACAGCGCTTTTTCGAGTTGTTGCAAGGCTATTTCCAGATCGTCATTGACAATTGTGATATTAAATTCGTTTGCGGCGGCTATTTCTAGTTTGGCATGGTGCAACCGTTTTGTAATTTGTACCTCGCTATCAGTGCTGCGATCGCGCAAACGGCTTTCCAAAATTTCCATCGAAGGTGGAGCAATAAAAATTCGCTGAGCATCAGGAAAAGATTGCGCCACTTGTCGCGCCCCTTGCAGTTCGATTTCTAATATGACAATTTTTCCCAAAGCGATCGCCTGATCAATTGGTTGACGCGGCGTACCGTAGAGATTTCCTGCATATTCTGCCGATTCGAGAAACTCACCTGCATCGCGTTTCTGTTCAAATTCAGCACGATCCCAAAAGAAATATTCTCGACCATGTTCTTCACCTGTTCGGGGCGATCGCGTGGTTGCCGAGATCGAAAAAATCAGGCGATCGGGATAGCACTCCAGTAATTTCTGCAATAGAGTACCTTTCCCGACTCCACTTGGACCCGTTACAACAATTAACTTACCTGCGCTCACCGTTTCGTAAATTCCTATAAAATTGGTAGGGGTTTGGGCTTTATTGGAAACTATTTAAAAACTATTTTCGATCCCCCCAGCCCCCTTAAAAAGGCTACTGTGTACACACAAATTATCAGCGATGTTGTTAGATTCTAAAGATCCCCCCAGCCCCCCTTAAAAAGGGGGGAGAAGATATTCTTCCCCCTTTTTAAGGGGGATTGAGGGGGATCTGAATCATAAAACGTAGACAGGTAGGACTGGTGTGTACACGGTAGCTTAGAAAGAGGGGAGAATTAATTCCTCCCCCCTTTTTAGGGGGATTGAGGGGGATCTTTCAGCACTTTTAATCTTAAAAAGTAATTTTTAAATGGATTCTTAGAGTGCAAATTGATTTAATCTGTAACGCCTTCTTTGCTAATCACAAAACGATTAGCGACAGTTTCAGGCTGAATTGCAGATAGAACCACATGGCTAGAATCAGTGACAATTACTGCCCTTGTGCGTCTACCATAGGTAGCGTCTACTAGCTTGCCGTGTTCGCGAGCGTCACTGATGATACGCTTGATAGGCGCAGATTCAGGACTAACGATCGCCACAACTCGGTTTGCAGAAACGATATTACCAAAGCCGATGTTGATGAGCTTAATATCCATAATGTTATCTACCTAAAATCGATTTAGAAGTGTTCTAGCTTCATTTTTATAGGCATTATGGCATTATTCAACAAAAATCAAGCAACTACGACATATTTTGTCATGTTTAGAGATAGTTTAGAGATCCAAGAGTTGAATCACAGTATTTACATCCTTGTCGCCACGTCCAGAGCAGTTAATGATAATGCGCTGATCGGCGGTTAATTGTGGACATAGAGTTTCGAGATAAGCGATCGCATGGGATGTTTCCAAGGCGGGAATGATTCCTTCCAAACGTGAGAGACGTTGAAAGGCATCAAGAGCTTCCTGATCGGTAACGCTGTAATATTCAGCACGACCGAGATCCTTGAGATAGCTATGCTCAGGGCCAACACCGGGATAATCCAAACCTGCACTAATAGAATGTGCTTCTTGGATTTGTCCTTGTTCATCTTGCAAAAGATAGCTCATCGCGCCATGCAATACACCGACACGCCCAAGGGTCAAAGTTGCGGCATGAAATTCTGTATTTATGCCTTTACCTGCAGCTTCTACCCCAATCAAGCGCACGGTTGGTTCATCGACAAACTCATGAAATAAGCCCATCGCATTCGAGCCACCACCGACACAAGCCAACAAAATATCTGGCAAACCGCCCCATTTTTCTTGACTTTGGCGACGGCTTTCTTTACCAATTACGGCATGAAAATCGCGCACAATCATCGGATAGGGATGTGGGCCAGCTACGGAGCCGAGAATATAATGGGTGTCAACTACATTTGTCACCCAGTCACGAATTGCCTCAGATGTGGCATCCTTGAGCGTGCCAGTACCCGCCACAACGGGGCGCAACTCTGCACCCATGAGCTTCATGCGAAACACATTTAGAGACTGGCGCTCCATGTCGTGCACGCCCATATAAATCACACATTCCAAGCCAAAACGAGCGCAAACCGTAGCTACGGCGACACCATGTTGCCCCGCACCTGTTTCGGCAATGACGCGCTTTTTACCCATACGAATCGCGAGGAGGACTTGCGCCAAGGCATTATTGATTTTATGAGCGCCCGTATGGTTCAGGTCTTCGCGCTTGAGATAAATCTGAGCCGTCCCATAATGCTGAGTCAATCTTTCCGCAAAGTATAACGGGCTAGGTCTACCAACATAATCGCGTAAATAGCCATCTAGTTCGTTGTTGAAATCTGGATCGTTTTTGTAATGATAAAAAGATGTCTCTA
>JBBRQX010000034.1:0-12071 GCA_038225745.1 Pseudanabaenales cyanobacterium
GCAATCCAGAATTTGATAATAGACTGACGGTCTATATCCAGTCTTACCGACTCGCGATCTAACGCTGAAATCATCCACTCAGGCAAATTTACACTAACAGATTGAGTTTCCAAAGCAGGACGCTTTAATGTTGATAGATCAAATAAATCTAAAACATCCTCGCCATTATCAAACCTTTCATCTAATTCCCTAGCTTCCATATAACTTGACTAAGCAAATTGCAACACTTGAGGCAATGGCAATGCTTTACCCGATGTTTCGTAATCTTCGATCAAGAGTTCTAGCACCTCCTCTGCATTAGCGATCGCCTCTGCGTAGGTATCACCATGCGTAAAATATCTCTGCAAAGCATTAGCAAACTCAGGCAATTCCACAAGATAGCAATTATCTTCATCTGACCAAATAATATTAATGCTGTATTTGGGTTTCATATCTATAACTGACTACTGAACAATGATTGAGGCATAGACTCAATTAAAGCTCTCAACACTTTGTTAACCGCTTCAGGAGTAGTAAAAAACCTTAGCCACATCTTCATCTAGAACTACAGTCCTTTGCACCTCAATACGACTAGCAAAACGGTTCGGTTTAGCCTTCTGATAATTAAAACTATACTCAGCCAAAAGTTCATCATTAGAACTTTGTTGACCTTTAACGGGAATTTTGTTCATAATCTTTACACTCTTTTCTGGTTGTTTGATTAAGATCTAACTACCTGTTACATTGTTCTTCAATAAGTTCAATAAGTTTTAGCGCATTATTGTAATAGTTTTTTACTCTAATATATGTTATTGACGAATTGGAATTGTCGCCATGAGCAATCTTATTCCTAAGCTCGACTATACTATCGATTGAAGTTTTGATTTCGGCTTTCTCAATTAATTCTAATTCAATTTCTTTTGCCCACTCAGGACTAAAAGATTTAGTAATATTTAGAATTCTTTCCATCTTAGGATTTTGAAAACCAGATAGTTGTTTCTCGACATAGTTAACAACAAAAGGAGCTGCTTTTTCTCTCGCGTAGTTTTTATAAATCGTCGAGATAGCAATTTCTAAAAAGCCAGAGACACGAACACAAAGATACCTTGACCAATGCGATTGCATTTCAAAATCTGAGTCTAAACTTGATACTTTGGTAAACAAATCATCAAGTTGGCGCTTATAACTAAGTATCTTTTTATCGCTCATACCAAACCAGCAAACGCCTTAATTGCTTCATCTAAGCGAGATTGAACATTAGCAGTTTCTGTGGTGCGTGCCGTATTTACACTTGCATCAAGAAATTGTGGATTCTGGAGAAGCGCTTTATAGCTCAATAAAACATCATTCTCATCATTAATTGAGCCTTTGTTTAATCTCACTGCTAGACCAACCATCACAGCATCAAAAATCGCGGCATTAATTCTATTTGACTTTAATCTAAATGCATTATTACCAATAGAGTTTGCAATCAACTCAACTGTATCAGTAAAAATACTTGAAATATCTTGTGCGCTGTAGACTTTTAAATGTTGGTTCTTACCCATAAAACTATTTAAAAAATGCTTCATAGGCTTGACATAATTACCATTCGAAAAGTGTAAAGCTAGAAATCTTAGAATAAGTTCCTGATCCTTCATACGAGGATCTACAGATCCATAAATTTTTCTCCATTCTGGATAATTATTTAATTCTTTGATTAAGTCATTAAAGTCCCCATGATATATGCAGGCTCGAATCTCTTGTGCCTGTAATTTAATCCCACCAGTATTGAGCCTTTCAAAAATCTGGTAAATGCTATCTTGATCCTCTGAAGGTTCATCTTGCTTGATAACAGTTGCAGGAATAATGGAATCATCCAGTCTACGTCTATCTTCTTCACTCAACGAATTATATGTCTTGCCATTAAATTGTGGCGAAATTCCATCTAAAGCAAATTCTTGCTTAGTAGGCTCAAAAACACAATTATAAAAGTATTGAATTGTTCTTAATCTTTGTTGACCATCTATAACCAAAAGTTTCTGTGTTTCTGTCTCTTTTGAAAGGAAAATCCCTGGGACAGGCAAACCTAAAAGCAAGGATTCAATAAATCTAGAAGCTTCTTTTAACTTCCAAACGTAGCCGCGTTGAAAGGGTGGAACATATATATCTCCTCTATTAAGTCGTTTGACTAGACCATCAGTTGGATAATCAGCACCGTAGCTTGTTATCGAATAGTTAAATGGTAAAACTTCATCTGTATCTTCTAGGTCTTTCTCAGCCTGATCTTCTAGTTCTTCTTCAGATGTTGTCTTTGGATTTTCTAGGCTTAACATAATAATTATGTTCTGATATTTTGTGTTCAATAAGCTATTTACAGTATATAGGAGAATACTAAAAGCATTCTCCTATATACATATTGTACTACTAACTTCCACCGATACGAGCGACATCGCGGGAGTTGGCTTCAAATGCGGCATTGAGCGCATCATCACCACTCAAACCATCTGCGAGTAGCTTGTACCGATTGACTACCAAGCAACGGGTTTAAAATCATCATCATTAGCGATCGCCACACTATCACCCGAAGGCTTAATTACAAATAATCCTTTTCGATAAGCATAGCGATCGATACCTTCATTAATCTCAATTCCTGCTACTGCGCCATAAGCCTGATAGTCCTTGTAATGAGGAAAGGAAACCTTAAAACGTTCTAATTTCTCGATAAACTCGTCCACATCATCCTTCGATAAACGAGATTTACATTCAACCAACACTAATTCCGTATCATCAATAGCAAGAATATCAATCTCCATAGCAGAGCCTTGACGCTTAGTTCGCGCACGGGGATAAATCTCTTTGACATCTATTCCCTTTTCCTGAAATAAGCGTAACACCGCAGGTTCCACTAACTCTTCAACAAATCTTCCCCATCTAGTTGTGAGTGCTTCAACTGCCTTACTGGTTCTATCCACAGTCTTTTTGAGTTCTGCCATACTGCGATCGGCTTCGGTAGCTCGTCGATCAATTTCAGCTTTAGCTTCAGCGGAACGGCGATCAAATTCTTCTTGAGATTTTTGAAACAGTTTATAAATATCATCAATTGTTACGGGGGTACTCATATACTTTTCTTCGTTTAATCAACAGGACTAGACTTAAATTATTACATAAAAAACAAGAGGCTTGCGCCTCTTGTTTTTTATGTAATAATTTAAGTCTAACTGCCACCGATACGAGCGACATCGCGGGAGTTGGCTTCAAATGCAGCATTGAGCGCATCATCGCCACTTAAGCCATCTGCGATCGCATTTTCGATCGCCTGTAATACCCGCTTGTAATCCTTCGGCATTACCTTCACGAATTTAGGAACCATAGAACTCCAATCAGCGAGAACTTTCTCACCCTTGGCGCTCTCAGTATAGTCAACGTGCTGCTGAATCAACTGACGCAGATCCTTGATTTCTTCGGGATCTTCGAGCTTTTCTAAGCCCACCATTGAGGGATTACAACGAGTAGCGAAGTCGCCTGACTCATCGAGAATATAGGCAATACCGCCACTCATACCCGCCGCAAAGTTCCGTCCTGTTAATCCGAGAACGACGACTTTGCCGCCAGTCATGTATTCGCAACCATGATCGCCGATGCCTTCCACAACTGTGTTTACACCAGAGTTACGGACTCCGAAGCGTTCGCCAGCGATACCGCGAATGTAGACTTCGCCACTGGTTGCGCCGTAGAGAGCGACATTGCCAGCGATCACGTTTTCTTCGGCGATGAAAGTGGAAGCTTTGGATGGATAGAGAATGATCTTACCGCCGCTTAGCCCTTTGCCGAGATAGTCATTAGTGTCGCCTTCGAGTTCCATCGTCACACCAGAGGGAACGAACGCGCCAAAGCTTTGACCCGCAGTACCTTGGAAATGTAGATGCACGGTGTCATCAGGCAAGCCTTCCCAATGGCGCTTGGTGATTTCGTTACCGAGGATGGTTCCGACAGCGCGATTGATGTTCCTAATGGGAAGCGTCGCATGGACGGGTTCGCCATCGACGATCGCAGCTTGACACAAATCTAACAACACGGTCATATCAAGGGACTTGTCCAAGCCGTGATCTTGAGAGATTTGGCAATAGCGACCGACATCTGCACCGACTTCGGGCTGATAGAGGATCTTCGAGAAGTCTAAACCTTTGGCTTTCCAATGCTCGACAGCTTGATTTGCTTCTAAGACATCGGTACGACCGACCATTTCATTGAGAGTACGGAAGCCGAGTTGCGCCATTAGTTCGCGAACTTCTTGAGCGATGAAGGTCATGAAATTGACAGTGTGGGCGGGATCACCTGTGAACTTGTCGCGCAGTTGCGGATCTTGGGTGGCGACACCGACGGGGCAAGTATTGAGATGGCAGACGCGCATCATAATGCAACCAAGGGTCACAAGTGGCGCAGTGGCAAATCCGAACTCTTCAGCACCGAGTAAGGCGGCGATGACGACATCACGACCTGTTTTCATTTGTCCATCGGTTTCGACGACAATGCGGCTGCGGAGATTGTTGAGAACGAGGGTTTGGTGGGTTTCCGCGAGTCCGAGTTCCCAAGGTAAGCCAGCGTGCTTGATTGAGGTTTGGGGTGATGCGCCTGTACCGCCGTCATAGCCAGAGATGAGAACGACATCAGCGTGGGCTTTGGAAACCCCTGCGGCGATCGTGCCTACGCCTACTTCCGATACGAGCTTGACGCTGATTCGGGCGGCACGGTTGGCATTTTTGAGATCATGAATGAGTTCTGCTAGATCCTCAATAGAATAGATGTCATGGTGAGGAGGTGGTGAAATCAAGCCCACACCTGTAGTGGAGTGGCGCACTTTGGCGATCCAAGGATAGACTTTCTTACCTGGTAACTGTCCGCCTTCGCCTGGTTTTGCGCCTTGAGCCATTTTGATTTGCAGTTCTTTGGCTTGGGACAGATAGAGGCTGGTGACACCGAAACGACCAGAAGCAACCTGTTTGATAGCGCTATTTTTGGAATCGCCTAGCTCGTTCGTCCATGTGTAGCGATCGCTATCTTCGCCGCCTTCGCCTGTGTTGGATTTGCCACCGATGCGATTCATCGCGATCGCAAGAGCTTCATGGGCTTCTTGAGAAATCGAACCATAGCTCATCGCGCCAGTTTTGAATCGGCGGAAAATCAATTCAATGGGTTCTACTTCGTCGATAGAAATCGATTCGCGAGCTTTGAAATCAAGCAAGCCGCGTAGGGTGAAATGCTGCTGATTTTGTTCGTTGACGAGTGCAGAATATTTCTTGAACTGGTCGTAATTGCCATCGCGAGTTGCTTTTTGCAACGCATGAATGGCTTCAGGGCTGAACAAGTGCGCCTCTCCATCTTTGCGCCATTGGTACTCACCACCGACATCGAGAGTTAAATGATCTTTACGATCGTGGAAGGCGTGGCTGTGGCGAGCGATCGCTTCTTTAGCGATTACTTCCAAATCTGCACCTTCGATGCGGGTTGCTGTCCAAGTGAAGTACTTGTTGATGACTGCTTGATTGAGTCCCACTGCTTCAAAAATCTGAGCGCCGCGATAGCTTTGAATTGTGGAAATACCGATTTTAGAAGCAACTTTAGTTACGCCCTTGGTTGCCGACTTGATGAAATTCTTGCAAGCAGTTTTGAAATCAACATTTAATAATAAACGCTGATCGATCATGTCCTTAATCGTTTCAAAGGCAAGGTAAGGATTGATAGCACCGCAACCATAACCAATCAAGAGCGCGAAGTGATGCACTTCTCTAGGTTCGCCTGATTCGAGGACGAGTCCGACTCTGGTTCTTGTGCCTGTGCGGATCAGATGGTGATGTAATCCTGATACCGCGAGTAATGCAGGGATCGACGCATTTTCGGCATTGACACCGCGATCGCTTAGAATCAAAATACTCACACCATCAGCGATCGCCTGATTAGCCTGATTACAAATTTCAGTAATAGCAGATTCTAATCCCGCCACACCAGACTTAGGATCGAACAAAGTGGAAATCGTCACCGATTTAAAACCGCCTTCATGAATATGCTTCAACTTTACAAGTTCGGCATTACTGAGAATGGGAGTTTTCAACTCGATCAAATGACAGCTTTCAGGTTCAGGCTTGAGCAAATTTCGTTCTGCACCAATCGTGGTTTCTGCTGAAGTGATAATCTCTTCACGAATAGAGTCAATCGGTGGATTTGTCACCTGTGCAAATAGCTGTTGAAAATAATCGTAAAGAAGCTTAGGACGATTGGAAAGAATCGCTAAAGGTGTATCCGTTCCCATTGCGCCGATCGCTTCGACACCATCGCGTGCCATTGGGGTGAGCAACATCCGCAAATCTTCAAAAGAGTATCCGAAAGCCATTTGACGTTGAATGAGCGCAGGAATTTCTAGTTCTGCGACAACTTCTGCATCTTTCAGATTGGCAATATCTACCATGTGCTGATTAATCCATTCACGATATGGATGTTCCGTTGCAATTTGATGCTTGATTTCTTCATCAGCAACAATGCGACCTTCTTCCATATTCACAAGGAACATCCGTCCAGGTTGCAAACGACCTTTCGATTCAATGCGTTCAGGTTCGATTTGCAATACACCAGCTTCTGAAGCGAAGATCACTAAATCATCCTTAGTGACGTAATAGCGCGAAGGACGTAAACCGTTGCGATCTAAGACGGCTCCGATCATCGTGCCATCGGTGAAAGCGATCGAAGCGGGTCCATCCCAAGGTTCCATCAAACAAGAGTGATATTCATAAAAAGCTTTCTTAGCATCACTCATCGACTCATGGGCAGTCCAAGGCTCAGGAATCATCATCATCATCGCATGAGGCAGCGATCGCCCTGCGAGTACCAACAATTCCAAAGCGTTATCAAAAATCGTGGAGTCACTACCATCGATGTTAATGACTGGCTTGATTTTTGCCATGTCATCGCCAAATAGTTCTGACTCAAGCATCGACTGACGTGCCAGCATCCAGTTAATATTGCCGCGCAAAGTATTAATTTCGCCATTGTGAGCGATGTAGCGGTAAGGGTGCGATCGCTCCCAACTTGGGAAAGTATTCGTACTAAAGCGCGAGTGGACTAGAGCAAGTGCACTCTCCACATCAGGATCACGCAGTTCTGGGAAATACATCCCCACCTGAGCCGTCATCAACATGCCTTTATAGACAATCGTGCGGCAGGAAAGGCTAGATGGATACCAGTATGGATCAATCTTAGATGTACGAATTGCAGTGTGAGCGAGTTTACGAATTACATATAATTTGCGATCAAAGGCGAGATCATCAACAAGATTAGGCGATCGCGCAATAAATACTTGCTGTATGAAAGGCTCGCTAGCTTGCGCCGTTGCCCCCAATGAGGAATTGTCTGTTGGCACATCGCGCCAACCCAAAACTTTTAAACCTTCGGCTTCTACCAATTTCTCGAAGGTTTCTCTACCATTTTTACGCGCATCAGGATCGGGTGAACCATAAACCATGCCCACGCCGTACTGACCCACTTCGGGCAAAGCAATATTTGCGATCGCCGCCACTTTCACCAAAAAATTATGGGGGATCTGCATCAAAATCCCTGCACCATCACCCGTGTTTGTCTCGCAACCGCACGCGCCGCGATGTTCGAGGTTTTCTAAAATCTGTAAACCCTGCGCCACGATCGCATGGGATTTTTTACCTAATTTATGGACGATAAACCCGACCCCACAAGCATCGTGTTCAAATTGTGGATCGTACAAACCTTGTTTTACTGGCAATGCGTTGCTATTTATCATGGACTGAAAAGTTAGTATTTATAAGAATTATGGTAACTCGGACGCAATTGAGACGTTGCGAGGGCTACATTAGATTCTACTAATAAATCTCTGTCTTAAGTGGGATGTCTTAATAAATTGTTTAGACCGAGTGGCGATCGGGGTTATTTTTGTCATCCTTACTACTTAGGTAAGCAGGCATAATTAAACCCAAAACCCAAAAAGCTGTAGCGCACGCTGCGCGTGCGCTACAGCTTTTTGGATTTTAAGGTTTCTTTTTCCCACTTACTTATCTTGATCTTGATCTTTATTTTGGTGGATTTTGAAAATTGCCGATCGCGTCTATATTTAAAATAATTAATTCATGTCAAATAGGTTTTAACTATGGTAATTGAATGGCTCAAGATAAGAGTTAATCCCGAAACAAGAGAAAAATTTGTTGAACTCGATCAGGAAATTTGGACAAAAGTTCTAGCTCGTCAATCGGGTTTTTTAGGAAAAGAAGTTTGGATTAATCCCGCCGTTTCTGATGAGATTATTGTAGTTGTTCATTGGCAGACTCGTGAACAATGGAAAGCGATCGCACCCGATCTATTGGCTAAAACCGAAGAAGCATTTAAAGTCATTATGGGAACAGATACCTACGCAATCATTGAAGCTCAGGAGTATCAGATCCGCAAATGTTTGAGTAATTCTATCCCGAAAGATTAGCCTCTGTTTGGCGATCGCATTTTTTTATATGTTTCAAATTGATAGGCATTAACTTATCCATAAATATCCTTCAAAGTCATAGTCATTTCAGGAAATGCGATCGGCGCAAAGGGAATCCCAGATGTATCAATTAAGGACTGCTTGAGATAGGACTTATTTTGAGGTTGTCGATATATCTCGATGATGTCTCGCTCTAAATTAGCAATCCAATATTCCAAAACCCCATATTCAGCATACAGAGTTAGCTTAGTAGTGCGATCGTATTGCAAACTAGAATCGGCAACTTCAATCAACAATAAAACATCTTCCGCTTGCGGAAATTTGCCAGCATAAAAGTCATCGCGAGGACGCAAAATTGCTATATCTGGCTGTGGTTCTGAATAATTTGGTAGACGAATAGGATTCTGAATACTAACAATTCCTTGTCCTTTGAGTGCTTGGACAAAAAATTGGTTGGAGCGATTAATGGTTATAGTATGCTTTAGTCCGATTGGGGTCATAAGAATAATATCTCCTTGGATTAGTTCAATATGGGCTTCAGGATCGAAAATACCTGCCTTACCCATTTGTTGATATTGCTCGACATCAAATTTGTGCGTCAGTAGTTGCATGATGTTAACTCTTAGTTGATTTTGATATCACGTTTACTTAGTATAAAGGCTGCATCATCATTGGGCGCACTCTCTCGCTCTTTACTGTATAATTGCTTCGCGCCTTTTTGCATGTCAACATATACTTAAATCCATGACCCTTCGCATTTACAACACGATCGCTAGACGCAAAGAAGACTTTATTCCCTTAGAATCGGGAATTGTGAAAATGTATGTTTGTGGTGTGACGGTCTACGACTATTGCCATTTGGGTCATGCTCGAGCCTATGTAGTTTGGGATATGATTCGGCGCTATCTCGCAACAAAATATCAAGTTCAGTTTGTTCAGAATATTACCGATATTGATGACAAGATTTTAAAAAGGGCGCAAGAACGTAACACGACAATGCAGGCGATCGCGAATCAATATATCGCTGCCTATGATGAGGATATGGCAAAGCTAAATATTGATAAAGCCGATGATTATCCCCGTGCAACAGAATCAATTCCCGAAATTATTGAACTGGTTCAGCAATTAATTAACCGCGATTATGCCTATGCATCGGGCGGCGATGTCTATTATGCGGTGCAGAAATTTCCTAGCTATGGCAAGCTCTCAGGACGCAAGCTAGAAGATATGCAAGCGGGTGCAAGCGGTCGTGTCGATGAACATGAAGCACAGAAGCGCTATCCCTTTGACTTTGCCCTATGGAAATCTGCTAAACCTAACGAGCCTTTTTGGGCATCACCTTGGGGCGATGGGCGGCCGGGTTGGCATATTGAATGCTCGGCGATGGTGCGATCGCGTTTAGGTGAAACGATTGATATTCATGCGGGTGGTGCAGATTTGCAATTTCCGCACCATGAGAACGAAATCGCGCAATCAGAAGCTGCTTATAACCAGCCTCTAGCAAAATACTGGATGCATAATGGGTTTGTGAATATTGATGGCGAGAAAATGTCAAAATCGCTGCATAATTTCAGAACCATTCGCGATCTATTTGAATTTTTCGATCCGATGGCAATCCGTCTCTTCATTTTGCAAGCACAATATCGTCAACCGATTGATTTTACGGAAGATGCAATTAATGCGGCAACTAAGGGATGGGAAACAATTCGCGATGGAATATTATTTGCGGCGGATTGTGGTGCAAAACTCGGTTGGCAAAATCTAGAGATTCCATCTCGTGGTGATGTTGTTGAGGCGATCGCCTGTTTTGAAGAAGCGATGGATGATGATTTTAATACTTCTGTAGCAATGTCCCATGTATTTGAACTAGCTAAGAAATTACGCTCTGAGCGAAATTCTCTATCCCATGCTGGTAAAACGACGGCGAGTTCTGAAGTTCTATTTCAAGATTGGCAAGCCCTTAGTTATATGACGAGTGTTTTAGGATTTGTGGCAGATGCTGGCGATCGCGAAGTTAAAGAAGAAAGCCTAAATGAATCTGAGATCGAAGCTTTAATTCAACAACGGATTGAGGCGAAGAAGGCAAAAAATTATCAAGAAGGCGATCGTATTCGTAATGAGCTTAAGGCTTTAAACATTACGTTAATCGATCAAAAGGATGGCACAACACGATGGATTAGAGAATAGTATTTTTAACTTAAAATGTTATTCTTGAAAAATGGGGAGCATGACGATAAAAAAGTGCATATGTTTCTAGCATCTTAAGTGATTCCGTAGGTTTATTATTAAATAGAAATCCTAATTCATCTTGGATTTTTTCAATGGGAGAATTTGGTAAAAGACTATCAACTAAAAGTTTTTCTCTGATAGTTAAATCTGGAACATTTATAACCGTCGGACTATCATCCCAAATAACTTTGCTTAGTTCCCAATCTAGAATTCCTGTACTAGATAAAAAGATTTTTGTGTTTTCTTTCTCTTTGCCTTTTTCAAGTAAAATCCCTGTGACAGTAAGCATTTGTTGACCATCAGCATAAGTAAAACATGTTAATGGTTGAAAATAGACAGGTAAACCAGATAATGATAGTTTGGCTGCTCTCTCTAAAATCAGGAATAAGGCTTTAGGATATTCTTTATGTATCATTAGGTCTGGCGTTACGTTTGCAGGTATCAGACTGCCAAGCTGATTATTTAACTTGGCAAACCGCAATTCTTGAACTTCATTATTAGACTTAAAATTTCCACTTAATAATGCAGACGGATTTGCATTTAGAGTTATTTTTACAATGTCATTAGGGTAAAGAGTTGATAATAGTGCCTGAAATTCTTGTAATTGACTACGTAAGTATTTTGCCGAAGTATAGTCTAGCCATACAATCGTATCATTTATTCTTTCAAATTTTTGGATAAATTCGCCGCTAGACTCGTTAATGCAATCTATACAGCTTATAGGCTTATTAAATTTTTGACGTTTCCAAGTTTCTTTATCTTGCTCAAGAGAAATCATACTTGTGATGCCAAATTTATAGTGCAAATACTTAAAATCCTCTAGAGAGTGACTACCAAAACCTATATAAGTATATTTAGATATGTTGTTAAAGCGATTCACCATTTCTAAAAGCTCAACAAATGCATACCTATCGATAATTTTGTTTTGCCTTAATTGGTAAGGAATTGATGTGGAAGTACTATCCATTCTGAATTTTCTATTCTTAGGTTGCTTTTTTCAAGATTCTGTTAAAACACTCTGCACCAACTTCTAAAGGATCGTGATTGGCATCTTCAAAAAGATATTCTGCTACTGTTTGAACTTCATGCTTAGGCTTACTAAACTTTATGCTTTGTAGTTCTTCCTGATTATCAGATAGGTTTGGTATCGGTAGTTTCGGAAGGTATCTATCTTCTGAAACTGCTTTATTAATATTGCTCAAGCTAGATCTAGATTTGACAGGTTTCCAAGGTATTTCGATCTCGCTGTGAGTAGTAAACAAAGTAATCGGATCTACGAATTCAGTTCTCGAATACCTTTGTTTTTCGGACAATGAGTCTTTTTTCCATCTATTAGTGTACGCAGTAAAATGCTTCAACCCCTCTCTCATAAAATTCTTGACGTAAA
>JBBRQX010000035.1:0-11963 GCA_038225745.1 Pseudanabaenales cyanobacterium
AACAGCAAACTAGGTTTGCATAGGTTTTTTATAACGGAGTACTTCACTCGACTTTTTTATGGTTGCTTGGCGTTTGAGAGCTAACCATTGTTGCAAGATGAGAGCGGCAGCTTTGCGATCAATCATTTCTTTGTTGTGTCTTGTGGAAATACCTTGCGATCGCATCATTTCTTCGGCTTCGTAGGAGGTTAAGCGCTCATCGACAAATTCTACGGCGATACCTAATTGTCTGGCTGCACCACTGGCAAATTTTTGGACATGTTTGGCTTGATGACCTAGAGAGCCGTCCATGTTGTAGGGCAAGCCAACCACAAGGACATCAATATTGCGCTCGACAATTAGCGATCGCAAGATTGCCATATCCCCTTCCCATGATGTGCGGGTAATCGTGGTAATGCCATGAACCGATATGCCGAGGCGATCGCATCCAGCTACTCCGATTCGTTTTCTACCGACATCTAAACCTAGTGCTGCATATTCCATAAATACTTCTGGCTTAAAGGGCGCAAAGCGTCCTTTAAGCCGCCTTATTGGTTTTGAAATGGTTGAACTTTTTTAATGAGCGCTTGCGATCGCGCAATAATTGTTGTCCAGTCATTCTCTATGATCGCCTCTGGTGAAAACAAATGACTAGAAATACCCACTGCGATCGCTCCTGCTGCCAGAAATTGATCCGCATTCTGGATCGTAATCCCACCTGTAGGAATTAAGGGAATATCGCGTAGTACAGGCTGCAAACATCTTAGATAATCAACCCCGCCCATAACTTTAATCGGAAAAACCTTGACGGCGGCGGCTCCTGCTTGCCATGCGGTAATAATTTCGGTCGGTGTCAGCGCCCCTGCGATTACAGGAATATTATTTTCTACGCTTTTAGCAATTAATTCAGGATTAGTGTGGGGCATAAATAAAAAGCTACAACCACAAGCGATCGCCCGTTCTGCACTATCCATATCTAAAATTGTGCCTGTGCCAATTTTGCAATCAGGTAACTCTTGCTGCAACTTGGGAATCAACGACTCAGCGCGATCGGTATTCCAAGCAATCTCGATCAGCTTAATTCCACCTGCGGCGGCGGCGAGTGCCATCTCCCGCGCAGTACCAACATTATCAGCACGGATAACGGCAATAATACGATGCTGTTGCAACAAACTAAGCCAAGGGTTCACAGGGTTTTCACGGGAATTTGCATTTGCGATCAACTGCCCAAGATCATGACACAAAGCCTTGTTTTTGCAAACCCATAGAAAAGGTGGCGCTTCGCGCCGCCTTTTCTATGGGTTTGCAAAAGTGAGATATTTTCGTAGGCTGTCGTGCTTCATAATATGTTTTGGATGAACACTTATAGAGAATATCTATGACTCTGAATGTTGGCGATCGCGCCCCAGAATTTAGTGTGGCTGATACCCACGGCAACATCGTGACCCTTGCCAGTCTCAAAGGCAAGCGCGTTGTTTTATATTTTTATCCTCGCGATAATACTTCTGGCTGCACCAAAGAAGCTTGTGGCTTTCGCGATAATTATGCTCAGTTTCAAGCAAAAAATACGCTAATTTTTGGGGTCAGCACTGATGATGCCAAGTCACATCAGAAATTTACCGAAAAATTTGATTTACCATTCCCATTACTTTGCGATGTTGATGCTCAAGTCGCCACAGCCTATGAGAGCTATGGTAAAAAACAAATGATGGGTAAAGAATACATGGGTATTTTCCGCAATACTTTTGTAATTGACGCAGAGGGTAAGATTGAGAAAATTTATCTCACAGTCAAAGCCGAACCACATCCTGCCCAAGTTCTCGCAGACATCTAAGTAAAAGTGGGCGTGAATCGCCCCCTTTTTTATTTGAAACTATCTGAGGTTGAAAGATTGAATTCAAGGACAAGTAAGCCTGCTAAATTAACCAATTGGGTAATCCGCGATCGCCAATTTATTTGGGGCGATCGCACTTATTTAATGGGGGTTCTGAATATTACGCCCGATAGCTTTAGTGATGGCGGTCAATTTAACTCACGGGATGCGGCGCTGCAACAAGTCGCGCAAATGTTGCCATATATAGACATGCTCGATATTGGCGGCGAATCCACCAAACCCAATGCTCAGCCAGTCAGCGCTGAAGAGGAAAGCGATCGCATTTTGCCGATCATCGAAGCCATTCGCGCCAAATATCCTAATTTGCCTATTTCCGTTGATACAGTGAAAGCGAGTGTTGCCAAAGCCGCGATCGCCGTAGGAGCCGATATGCTCAATGATGTGTCGGCAGGTCGATTCGATCCTGAAATGTTACCTTTAGCGGGAAAGTTACAAGTACCAATTTTTTTAATGCATATGCAAGGTGAACCGCGCACTATGCAAATAAATCCTAAATATCGCGATGTAGTTCAGGATATTAAGCAATTTCTGACCGATGCGATTTCAGTTGCCAAAGCTTGTGGTATTCCCAAGCATTTAATCGCGATCGATCCTGGAATTGGCTTTGGTAAAACTCTCCAACATAATCTGGAAATTTTAAAAAACTTACGATCTTTTCAAGAAATTAGCGCTCCCTTATTGCTAGGCGTGTCACGCAAAAGCTTTATTGGCAAACTTTGCGATCGCCCCGATCCTCGCGATCGCTTATTTGGGACTATTGCCGCTTGTAGCGCTTGTATTGCAGGTGGAGCCGATATCTTACGAGTACATGATCCCAAAGAAATATTTGATGCTTGCCGCGTTAGTGACGCAATTTTCCGATAGGACGTAAAACGCTCTATCGGAAAATTGCATAATCTCTATGCATAATTAGCAAATATCAAAAAAATCCTTAACAGTCCATCAGTTACAATACTTTCATGGTGTGTAAGTTCTAATACAAACCAGTAAAGTTTGTAATCATTTTTTAGAGGGCAAGACGTGCCACAGGCTAAGCATTTGTTGATCGGTTCCACCAGATCGGGCAGTGGGAAATCAGCAACGATTTTAGGATTGACATATAACTTGCAAGCCCAAGGTTACAAAGTTGGCTACGGTAAACCAATTGGCACTTTTACGACCAAAGAGTTACCCGAATCAGCCGAACGGACTGAAGCTGATGTGGAGTTTATTAAGAAAGCGCTAAATTTACCGCAATCACTTTTACGCCCTACCCTCCTTAACCTTGATCGCGCCGCACTCCAGCGTCGGCTATCGGGTGAAGATCAAGCTGATTACAGCCATAAATTGGAGGAGTATAAAGAATTAATTGAAGGCGATCTCGTACTTTTAGAAGCCCCAGCAAATACGGCTGAAGGTGCAGTTTTCGGGCTTTCCTTAGAGGAAATGGCCGATCATCTTGGCGCACCGATTTTATTAGTAATGCGCTTTGGTTCGCTATTAGTGGTTGATCATATTTTGATGGCAAAACGACGCTTTGGCGATCGCCTATTAGGTGTGGTGATCAATGACATCCCCGATGAGCAGTACGAAAATGCGATCGAGATCCTCCATCCTTATCTTGAAAATCAAGGTATTCCTGTATTAGCGCTGATGCCAGAAAATCGCATCCTACGAAGTGTCAGTGTCTCTGAAATCATTGAGCAACTTGGCGCAAATGTTCTCTGTCAGCCTGAGAATGTTGACCTAGATAAGATCATGGTTGAGGAGTTAAAAATTGGAGCGATGGATGTTAATTCGGCTCAAAAGTATTTCCGCAAGTCTTACAACAAAGCTGTAGTTACAGGCAGTAATCGTATCGATCTTCAATTCGCAGCCCTAGAAACATCGACTAATTGCATAATTCTAACGGGTCGTCCTTTTGTCAGTGATGATGTCGCGCACAAAGCTATGGAATTAGGCGTACCTGTTTTGGCTGTGAGCCAAGATACTCTCAGCACAGTCGGTATTATCGAAGCATGTCTCGGTCAAGTCCGCTTGCATGAAGGTGTGAAAGTGACCAGTATTTGCGACATGATGGCTAAGTATTTTAATTTCGACCGCCTCTTGAAATTAATGGACATCAAAGCTTTAATTGCAGCTTAAAAAAAGGTGACGCAGAGCGTCACCTTTTTTTAAATGCTCAAATTTCTTGTAAGGTTTTCCAACCTGGTGACCAGAGCGATCGCCGTTTCAGCGCTTTAGCATTTAGCCAAAACCTAACCGAATCATCACAAGCTGCCTTTATTTCCGCAAAAACAAGATCTCCTTCATTTTTGCGATTTACAACAACAAAATGCCGCCAGCCAAAGGTTTCTTGCATAGCAGTCCATTTGGAACCAACCAAATGCGGGAATTTCTGTTTTTTAGGCATATCACTTTCTTATAGCTGTCGCCAAGTATGTTAGGAGATAAAAGTGGCGACAGCTATACAAAAAATTTGGGTTTGGTTTCATCGCAAAGCGCTGTAGAAACAGAAAATTGCGCCAAGGTGCAATTTTTTGTTTCTAATCAACATCATCATCATTGTCATCATCATCGTCTTCAGCGTAGCTAGGATCATCACCTTGCATCAATTCGCTCAATTCTTCGGCTTCATCATCCAGCTTAAAGTTTGCTTCAGTACCTTCTCTAGCGATGAGGCGACCCGTTGACTCAAGCCAATCGAGGATTGATACCTGCTGCTCGGTGGGGATAATTGCTGCGGGTTGATTACGTCGCTGTACGCGCAATGCGGGGTTGTTAATCATAAAAATATCAAATAAAAATCTTAGTCTCGTTCAAGAAGTGTGCAAAGCACGCTTCTTGAAAAATTAGAAACCTGCGGGTAAACCTAAGCCACCAGTCAGGTCTTCCATTTTTTGCTTCATAGTGCCAGTCGAAAGCTGATAAGCGTCTTTCAGTGCAGCGAGTACCAAATCCGACAAAACTTCTGCACCTTCATTCAAAGCTTCGGGAGCAATTTCCACGCTTTGAGGTTCTTGGTTGCCGCTTAGAGTGATTTTGACTAAACCACCACCCGATTCGCCAGTTAGACGTAGTTCATCTAATTCTTCTTGGAGCTTTTTAGCGCCTTCTTGAATTTGCTGGGCTTTTTGGAAGGCTTCTTTCATTTTGCCTAACCCAAAGCCAAATCCTTTTCCCTCTGACATAGCAGTAGCAGTTTTATCTTAAGTTTTCACATATATTATGTCACTAATCGTCACGGTTAAGTAGGTAGGCATAATAAAACTCAAAGCCCAAAAAGCTGTGGCACACGCTGTACACAGCTTTTTGGGCTTTAACGAAAATATAGCTACTATTTACGAGAATTAGAATTATGGGTTCTGCGTTCTAAAATTTCCTTGAGGACTAGGGTGACTACGGCTAGCAAAGCCAGCAATACGGCCGCAGAATAGGCAACTTCAGTTTCGTATTGTTTATAAGATTCTTCGACAAATAGCGGCAAGCTCTGAGTTTGAGCCGCAATGTTTCCTGATACTACGGATACCGCGCCAAATTCACCCATTGCTCTAGCATTGGTTAGCACCAAGCCATAGAGCAAGCCCCAACGAATATTTGGGATCACCACGCGCCAAAAGATTTGCCAATCATTTGCACCGAGGGTACGCGCTGCCTCTTCTTGCTCCGTTCCCATTTCATCTAGTACAGGAATTACTTCACGGGCAATAAAAGGCATACTCACAAATATGGTGGCGATTAACATTCCAGGGAAGGCAAACACGATTTTAATGTCATTGGCTTCCAGCCACGAGCCGAACCAGCCGACTCTACCGTATAGCAAAACAATCATCAGCCCCGCAACTACAGGCGAGATCGAGAAGGGGAGATCGATGATACTCAGCAAGAAAGCTTTGCCCGGAAATTTATTACGGGCGATCGCCCATGCTGCACTCAAACCAAAGATCGTATTTAGGGGCAAGGCAATTACTGCGAGACTAACGGTTAGCTTGATGGCATTTTGAAAGTCAGGACGTTTTATGGCTTCTATGATCGGGTTTAAACCTTTGCTAAAAGCCGTGACAAAAACATTTGCCGCAGGGAGGAGGATCACTAATCCTAAATAGACAAATGCGATCGCGATTAAAATCGCAGGAGCAAAGCTCTTTTTTCGTTCAATCTTGGCTGGTTCAGGTGAACTTTGAGGGCGATCGCCAGAGTTATTTAGAGAACTCAAATTAGCCATATCGTTTGCTCCATGCTTGTAATAGATTAATTGCGAGTAAGCTCACAAAGGAAATAGCTAACATCACCGCACCAATTACGGTCGCGCCCACATAGTCATACTGCTCTAGTCGTTGGAAGATCAAAATTGGCGTAATCAGATCCTTAAAAGGCGTGTTTGACGCAATGATTACGGTCGAGCCATATTCGCCAACCGCGCGGGAAAAGCCAAGTGCAACCCCAGTCAAGATCGCAGGTGTGAGTGGGGGCAAAATTATCTGTACAAAAGTTTGCCATTTAGAAGCGCCTAATGACCAAGCTGCTTCTTCGATTTCCTTCTCTAATTCGGTTAATACGGGTTGGACGGTTCGCACGATGAAAGGTAATGAAATAAACATCATCGCGATCCAAACGCCGAGGCGAGTGAAGGCGATTTTAATTCCGAATGGTGCAGCTAATGAGCCAATCCAACCTTTTTCACTGTAGACGGTCGCTAGGGTTAGTCCTGCAACGGAAGTCGGCAAAGCAAATGGTAAATCAACCACAGCTTCTAGAAATCGCTTGCCAAAAAAATCGTAACGAACCAAAACCCAAGCAATTAAAGTGCCAAATACACCATTAACGGCGGCGGCGGCAAAAGCTGTCACAAAGGTGATTTCGTAGCTCGATAGGGCGATCGGGCTAGTGGCAGTTTTCCAGAAGCTCTCGAAAGGCTCGCTCGCGGCTTTTGTTAATAGGGCGGCGATCGGTAAAATTAGTAAAAATGCGAGATAGACAAAGGTGATTACCCATGTCCAAGGGATTTTGAAAAGTATTTTCAGAAAAGCGTTAGGCTGTTTCTTCACAGGTGAAGGGATTATCGTTACCATAGGTCTAAAATTTTAGGATCTTATCTTGTTGTTCCCCTACCGTGTGCACACAAGTTCTACCCTGTCTACGTTTTATGGTTTCGATCCCCCTCAATCCCCCTTAAAAAGGGGGAAGAATATCTTCTCCCCCCTTTTTAAGGGGGGCTGGGGGGATCTTTAGAAGCCAACAGGATCGATAGTGACTTGTGTGTACACAGTACATTTAGGGAGAGGGGCTAGGGGTGGGGAGTTGTTTAACGCTTGATTTGAGATTGGATTTTGTCAAAAATTGCACCATCAGCAAAGAATTTTTTGTCAATCTCACTCCAACTACCAAAATCTTTCACAGTTGCTAGTTCTTTAACTTTGGGATAAAGCTCAACAAACTGCTTTTCCTTGGTTACAGTTTCATCAACAGGACGAAAGCCTAGTTTGGCAAACTCAGTTTGAGCTTCGGTACTGTACAAAAATTTGACAAATGCTTCCGCAACTTCTTTTGTACCGTGCTTCGCGACATTTTTATCAACGATCGCGATCGGATTATCGATGGAGATATTCACATCAGGTACAACATAGTTAACCTTTTGTCCCTTTTGACTTGCCAGAATAATCTCATTTTCGTAGTTAATCAATGCATCACCTTGACCTTGCTTGAAGAATGCATCACTTGCTTCACGAGCATCTTTAGTCAAGATTGGTACATTTCTAAATACTTTGACCAATGACTCTTGGGTTTTAGCGTCACCGCCACTTTTTTTCGCCGACGCATTCCATAAGGCGAGGAAGTTCCAACGGGCTACGCCAGAGGTTTTAGGATCGGCGGTAATTAGGCTAACGCCGTCTTTTTCGAGATCAGACCAGTCTTTAATATTTTTGGGATTACCTTCGCGAGTTACGAGTGCAGCGACGGATTTAGAAACAATTGACTCATTAGGAAATTCTTGCTCCCAACCTTTATCAATTAATCCTGCTTTTTCAATTTTGCTAGTATCTCCCGCCAGCGCGAGGTGAACAATATCCGCTTCAAGTCCATCGATCACAGCACGAGTTTGCGAACCCGAACCACCGTAGCTTTGCTTAAAGGTAACTTTTTGATTTTGTTCTTTTTGCCATTTCTCGACAAATTTAGGAATAATTGCGGCATGGGCTTGCTTGGTTACAGCGAAAGATACGAGAGTTAATTCAACATCTTTTTTGGTGTTACCCGATGATTGGCTGTCATTACTAGCGGTGCAAGCTGCCATTGTGACGCTGATCAGCGCACCAGTTAAAAAGAAAGAAACGAATTTACGCCCCCATTTATGACTGAATATATTGCTGAATAGACGGGCGATCGCCTTGAATGCCAACTTAGAAGTATTTAAAGGATTTTGCTTTGAACTCATGAGCTTGGATCTCCAAAGAATTAATCTACGATATCTTAGTGGGAATACCGTACTTAAAATACCACATAATACTTTTTTGTAAGATAAAAATAAAATCTACGGTTTTCTATCTCGTAAATAGTTTTGACCAATGGCGTTATGGGATCTAGAAAAAAGAAATCAGAACTCAAAAAGCTGCGCCACAGCTTTTTGAGTTCTGATTTCTTTTATGCCTAACTGACTAGTGCCGTACGGCGTTAATCTATGGCTGTAATATTCATGGCTTTTTAATAAAAGGAGCACTGCGATTTGACTTTTTGTAGAAAGTCGCAAGACTATCATCATCACCAACAAAGCGCCAATGCCAAGGCTCATACATCACACCTTGAGAATTATTGGGCGGGAAGGAAATTTCAAATCCGTATTTTGCCGCATTATTTTGCATCCACTCATAAGCAGCAGTTTTCTCAAAACTTGTCGAGAGATTAGCGCTTGGCACAGCAGCATCACCGATATCCATCGCATAGCCTGTGTGATGTTCACTATGACCGGGGGGAGCGCTAACTTTGGCGCGTTGGGCTGGCGTTTGATTACGTTGTTTGCTGATATCAAAGAAAAGTTCTTGCTGATCGGCGATCGTCCGAAATCCTGAAATTAAGACAATATCAATGCCGTCAGCCTTGGCATCAGCTTGCATTTTTAGATAACTTTTTGCGGCTGACTCACGCAAACGAATCTCATAGCCGTCTCCTGCTCTACCAATAGTTCGTAACTGATTTAAAGGCGCTTCGCTATAGGGATGATGTCCAAATAGGTCGGGGGGACTGTCTGGCTCTTTGTTCGGAGCTTCAGGCTTATCGCTATTTGCTTTAGGTGTTGGGTTGACAAACGGGGCTACGGTGGAAATAGCCGATGGTTGCGGAGGTAGCCCTGCGGCAACTGATTGTGAGCTTTCAATCACTTGTTGATTTACAGCAGTAGCATTGAGCGCAAACCAGATGCGGGTGCTGACAATCGGCGATAAAAAGGCTAGGACAGCTAAACTATATCCCCACCAAGGAACTGACTGTAGCGATCGCACAATCGGATTAGCTGTTACAGGTTTCTTGGGGAGCGATCGATTGGGATCGCTAACTCTTTGGGCAATGGGGATATCGTTTTGGGTCTGCATAAGTATGTAAACGTTTGAGGTTTTAAGCAGCAATTAACTATAAATTCAAGAGAGAAGCGCCGCTTCTGTCTACTGATGAGTTGATTGCACGATTTCGAGAATATTGCCATCGGGATCGCTTAAAAATAGAATTTTTTGTCCCCAAGGCATAATTTTTGGTGGTGAGATGATATCAGCTTGAATATTAGCGCATATTTGTTGATAAACCAGATCGAGATCGTCAACGGTCATCGATAGCAAAAATGGATTGCCACTAATGAGGCGATCGCCGCGATCGCCAAATAATTTTGGCAACCAACTGCGATCGTAAATTCCAATTTTGAGCTTGCCACTATAGCCTTCTGCTCCATCAGGCTTAGCTGGTTTCTCAAAACTAAAGCCTAAAACATCGCGATAAAAAATCAGCGATCGCGCTACATCTGAGACAAAAAGCGCTATGTAATCTATTTCCATCTTAAACCGAGATCTTAAAGCTTACTTATTGGCATTATCATGGCAATTAGTGCTTAAAACCTAAAGAAGCTTTGGCGCACGCGCCGCGTGTGCCAAAGCTTCTTTAGGTTGAAACCCCGCTATTGATGAATTTAGAGAGATAACCTTGGCTGTTCCATTATCACAACGCGCTATTCAAATTAAAGAATCACAAATTCGCGAGGCTTCCCGTTATTGCGAAAAGTTTGGCGCAATTAATCTTGCTCAGGGCTTGCCCGACTTTCCTGCACCAGAAGCGATCAAAGAATCGGCAAGGGCAGCGATCGCCTTAGATTTTAATCAATATGCTGATAGTTGGGGCTGGGATAAGTTGCGCGAGGCGATCGCCGAAAAAATGCAACGCGATAATCAAATTACAGTGGATGCTGATACGGAAGTAACGGTTTGTTGTGGGGCGACTGAAGGGCTGAATATTGCCCTAATGTCGCTAATCGATCAAGGCGATCGCGTTCTAATTTTTGAACCGTTTTACGAAAATTACATTCCTAATTTGGCGACCGTTGGCGGCATTCCTGAATTTATTACGCTGCAACCGCCACAATGGGAAATCACCCAAGAAATCCTTGAACCTGCTTTTAAAAAAGGCATCAAAGCAGTAATCATTAATAGTCCTGCTAATCCCACAGGCAAAGTCTGGACGCGCATAGAACTAGAACTAATCGCCAAGCTTTGCCAGCAGTATGATGTCTACGCGATTACTGATGAAATTTACGAATACATTATTTATGAAGGCGAGCATATTAGCCTGATGAGTATTGAGGGAATGCGCGATCGCACGATTGTAGTGAATGGATTCTCGAAAACTTTTTGCATCACAGGTTGGCGCTTGGGCTATACCGTGGCAACTCCCGAACTGACAGCCGCGATGCGGCGGATTCATGATTTTATTACGATTTGCGCCCCTGCACCTTTGCAACATGCAGCCTTAACTGCAATGCAGTTTGGACGCGAATATTTTACTAAGTTAGCGCTCGATTACAAACGTAAGCGAGATATGCTTTATCCTGCGTTGGTCGAGCTAGGTCTATCACCTGTACTTCCCAAAGGTGCGTATTATATGTGGACTGATAGCTCAGCGATCGCGCCCGATGCTGAGAGTGCAGCCTTTCGCCTTGCCAAAGAAGCCTTAGTTGCCGCCGTACCAGCTACTTGTTTCAGTCAGCCTGATCGCCCAAAGGTAAATGGCTTAAGGTTTTGTTTTGCAAAGAAAGACAGCACGATTGAAGCTGCGGTCGAAAATTTGCGTAAACTTAAACTATAGGCAATCAAATATCGCCAATATTATTTATGGCTGTCGCCAAGTGTATTACTCACTTCCCAGTGAAAGATTAGACGTTGCGGCGCGAAGCACCGCAACGCTAATTCTTGGGTTTTGGATTGTTCTAGCGCAAGTGGCGACAGCTATAATGGCAACGGTCGAATCGGGAGGAATATTACGTCTGAAAATGTGGAAGATAATGCGATCGCGAAAGTAGTCAATCTACTGCATGACCATCTAGATATTGTCAATGCCAAAACTCTAGATTTGGATGTATTTCAGTACTTGCGACGATCAATTGATGATGATCGTGCATTTTCTGATCTAGTTACGACTTATCTTGATTCAGCCGAAATTTTGATTGAGTCAATTCAGGTTGCCTTTGTCAATCAAGATGCTAGCAAATTTTTTATTGCTGCCCACTCTTTAAAATCGACTAGCGCTAGTATTGGAGCCATTAAATTATCAAAGATTTGCAGATATTTCGAGGAAATTGGTAAGACGGGAGAAATTACAATTTCTGCTGAAATCTTAAAAGTACTTGATGATGAATATAGAGCGGTAACTACGCCAATCCAAGCATGTGTCCTTGCGTTTATGCCAGAATTATCACAGACCAACTAGATTGCTAATTTATGCAAGTTTCTGCGATCGCGACTACGCCATTCTCTCAAAAACTCCAAACTCCATTTTTAAAACATCATATTTCTGTATTGCAGATAAATTTAGGCAAAATTTGTAATCTTGCTTGTAGCCATTGCCATGTCGAAGCGAG
>JBBRQX010000036.1:0-11801 GCA_038225745.1 Pseudanabaenales cyanobacterium
CACCAAGGCTTGTTACCAGGCGTAGTTAAATCTAGCTGGTAGTTTCCAGAAGCTAAAAAGCCGTCACCAATTGGTGACGGCTTTTTTGTTAGCTACTAATCAGCAAGTCTTACCTGTCTGCGTTTTAAGGTTTAGATCCCCCTCAATCCCCCTTAAAAAGGGGGAAGAATAACTTCTCCCCCCTTTTTAAGGGGGGCTGGGGGGGATCTTTAGAATCTAGCAAAATCAATGATAGCTATATGTAAACGCTAGCTCTCTTTGGTTATAGCGTTTAGCGATAGTCGAACTATCCTCTAGTCTTATAGCTGGCGACAGCTAGCTATAAAAAAATAAAACCCAAAAAGTAGAAAGCGGCGCGGAGCGCCGCTTTCTACTTTTTGGGTTTACTTGGCGATCGCTATAAAATGTAGAATGTTAGAAAGAATTGAACGAAAAGTATAAGTTTAGATAAATTATGGCAGTCAAACCAGATTGGTTGCGGGTTAAAGCCCCACAGTGGGAGCGCGTTGGTAATGTTAAAGAAGTCCTCCGCGACTTGGGGCTAAATACTGTATGCGAAGAGGCTTCTTGCCCAAATATTGGCGAATGCTTCAATCAAGGTACTGCCACATTTTTGATCATGGGGCCCGCTTGCACTCGTGCTTGTCCCTATTGTGATATTGATTTTGAGAAAAAGCCCCAAGCACTTGACCCGATGGAGCCAATTAATTTGGGTGAAGCGGTGCGACGGATGAAGCTGAAGCATGTCGTCGTTACTTCTGTTAATCGTGATGACTTGCCCGATGGCGGCGCTTCGCAATTTGTGCGCTGTATCGAAGAGATTCGTAAGTTAATACCACAAACGACAATAGAACTTCTCATTCCTGATCTCTGTGCTAATTGGGAAGCTTTGGAGACAATTTTGGCAGCGCGTCCCCATGTGCTTAATCACAATACGGAGACAGTGCCAAGGCTCTATCGCCGTGTGCGTCCGCAGGGAGATTATCAGCGTAGTTTAGAACTATTGCGCCGCGCCCGCGAAATTGCGCCTTGGGTCTATACCAAATCAGGAATCATGGTGGGTATCAGCGAAACCCATGAAGAGGTTTTGGAAGTGCTGCGTGATTTGAGAGCCGTGGATTGCGATATTATTACCATCGGTCAATATTTGCAACCTTCTGCTAAGCATTTGACTTTGCATGATTTCGTCACGCCTGAGCAGTTCGAGATCTGGCGGATTGCAGGTGAAGCGATGGGATTTTTGCAAGTAGTTTCTTCGCCACTTACGCGCAGTTCTTATCATGCCGAACAGGTGCAAGCTTTGATGAAGTTGTATCCTAAAGTCGATAAACCCTATGAACAGAAAAACTAATCCTTGGCAGGATTCTCGAAATTGGCTTGCCACGCAAATGGGTGTGGATGAGCAGCGCAAGACTGAGGTGTATTTAGAAATCTCTCAATCTGCAACCTTGAGAGATGCAACTTATTGGTTACAGTTGATTTCTGCCGCAGGAATTGCCACGATGGGGCTTGTACTGAGCAGTCCTGCGGTGATTATTGGCGGGATGTTAATCTCACCTCTGATGGGCCCGATTTTATCTTTGGGCTTGTCACTGGCGGCTGGAGATTTTATTTTGTTGATACGGGCGATCGCTAATCTGACATTAAGTTGTTCTGTGTCAATTTTCCTTTCCGTACTGCTAATTTTTATATTGCCATTTAAGGAAGCAACTACCGAGATTTTGGCGCGTACTACTCCGAATACATTAGATTTGGGCGTAGCTTTGTTCTCAGGAGCAATTGGCACAGTTGCCACTTGTCGTCCCATCAAAGGTGTAGTGACTTCAATTCCGGGTGTGGCGATCGCAGTTGCCTTGATGCCGCCGCTATGTGTTGTTGGTTTTGGGGTCGGGGTTTCTTTTAGTCTCAATGTTAGTCAGGGTTTACAGATTGCTAGAGGCGGCGGTTTGTTATTTTTGACTAATCTTGTGGCAATCTCGTTTGCGTCTTTACTAGTATTTCTAGCACTGCATATTGATACGGACTCAGTGCGTGAAGTAATTAAACTCTGGGAAAACAATGATCGTGAAAGTCTGGTAGTCCAAAAATTCTTGGGCAGCTATCCATTTCTAGTACGGTTGCGCCCGATTGGTAGTCTGCTAGGGCGGTTACTGGTGGGGACGTTGGCAATCTTGGCTCTTTTAGTTCCACTTAGCCAATCGTTTGTCAAACTGGGTGAAGAGGTGTCTCAAAAGCAGCAGCAAAACGCTCTCCGTCTTGCTGCCACTGGCATTTGGGAAAATAATTTTAGTAACTATGCTGATAATCAACCGAGATCTTCGATAGAAAGGGTTTTAATTACAGAACAGAATCAAATCGTAACGGTAAGGCTCAATGTATTTACAAGTAAGATTTATCAACCTGATGAGAAAGAACAATATGTTCAGGAACTTGCCCAAAAGTTGGGTAAAAAACCGCAGCAAGTTCAATTCATTCTCACCGAAATTCCGACAGCTTCTAATGAACTAATTACGAAGAAGGAAGAAGTACCGATCGCTGTGGTCTCTAAGCCACCGACCTTAAGTGAATTAAAATCTACTTTTCTCCAAAATCTTGATGTGGCGATCGCTGATTTAAATTTGCCGCCAAATGTAGTGTTACTTGACTATGCCGTAACTACTGGAAAATCGAAGGCTTTTATCGTTTTGATCGCCTATCTCAGCGATCGCCCGATTAGCGCTGATGCTATAGAATTAATCACTAAAGATGTCCAAAAACGCATTGACATCACCGAAGCAAAGATTAATTTAGTTCAAATCAATCCTGCGATCGGAGAGATTTTATTTGCAGAAGATCGGGGCGTAATTCTAGAAGATGCGAATAGTAAGCTTGATCAGATTGGCAACTTATTGCAGCTTTATCCTAATCTTGATCTAGCGATGACGATTAACCTACGCAATTTAGAAAACAGCAATTTAACCCAATCGCGTTTTCAAGCGATCGCATCTTATCTAGCATCCAAATGGAAAGTTAAACCAGAACGCTTGAGTATTTATTATTATTCCTTAAGTGGAGTAATTTCTAGTTCAATTAATTTGAAACAGGATGGATCTGTTGTATTTCAATTGATCGCTAAACCTTAAGAAGGATAGGATATAGATTCTGTGGTGGTTTGCCCTACAGAATCTATATCCTATGATTTTAAATGTATGCGTGTTGTATTTTTCGGGACTCCAGACTTTGCGGTTCCCACATTAGAGCGTCTCTTAGCAGAGCCAGATTTTGAAGTAGTAGGTGTTGTTTCGCAGCCTGATACGAGGCGTGGTAGGGGTAATCAAGTCAGTCCGTCGCCAGTTAAAGCGATCGCCCAAAAATTTGATCTCAACCCTAATCTCAAAATCTGGCAACCCGATCGCCTTAAAAAAGATCAAGCCGTTCTCGCTGAACTTGCGGCAATAAATGCCGATGTCTTTGTGGTCGTGGCTTATGGGCAGATCCTTTCACGAAAAATATTGAATATGCCGAAACATGGCTGCATCAACGTGCATGGTTCGCTGTTGCCAAAATATCGCGGCGCGGCTCCAGTTCAATGGGCGATCGCGAACGGTGAAAAGTTCACGGGGATTACTACTATGCAAATGGATGCAGGGATTGATACGGGCGCAATGTTACTAAAAGCAGAATTAGAGATTTTGCCTGAAGATAATACGGATACTTTGGGCGCTAAGCTTGCTAATTTGGGAGCAGATTTATTAATTGATACTTTGCGGCGATTAGAAACCATTACGCCTGAGCCGCAAAATGATGCTGATTCCTGCTATTCACCGATGATTGGGCGTGAGGACTGGGAATTAGATTGGAATTTGGAGGCGATCGCCTTACATAATCGGATTCGGGCTTTCTATCCCAATTGCTACACCGAATATCGCAGTCAAAGATTAAAAGTTACCAAAACAGAAGTTATGGCGGAAGATGGGAATCTCGATCAAGTGGGGAAAGTTACCGAGATTCGTAAAGGTAAAGGATTTGTGATGCAGACTGGTAAAGGGTTACTTTTAATTACAGAAGTTCAACCTGCGGGTAAAAAGCTGCAATCAGGTTGGGATTTTGTTAATGGTGCAAGAATAGCGATCGGTGAATCTCTTCAATAAAAAAATCGGCGTATTGCGCCGATTTTTTTATTGTTTCTTAGGAGCTTCAGGTGCAGCGCTAGGAGTCTGAGCGGGATTTGTGAATGGTGCTTTTTGAGGCGCGATCGCGGCAAGACGTTTTACTTCATCTTTAAACTCAGCAGGAGCAAGCTCTAGACTTTTATCAAATAACTTCTTAGCTTCATCTTCCTTGCCTTGAACTTGCCTTAATTGCGCTTTGCCAACGTAAGGACGAAAATCTTTAGCATTTTCTTTGATCATTTGATCGTAAGTAGCGATCGAGTCATCAAGGCGATTTTGTTGACGATAGACTTCACCGAGAATCCAACGCACTGAACTTGTATCCACCGTATTTGCTTGGACTTTGTTCGCAGTTTCGGCAGTCTTGAGCGTATCTTGCAGAATCCCGATCGCAGCTTCAGGACGTTTATCGGTTAGCTCAATACTAACTAAACTTTGGATCGCAGGGATAAATCCCGGTTTCGTAGTCAAAATCTTGCGATACTCCGCCGACGCATTCTTAGGATCTTTGAGTTCTATATAAGTCCTTGCTAATGTCATCCGATATTCGGGCTGATCGGGAAAAGTATCAGCTAGGGTTTGCAATGGTTCAATGGTTTCTTTTGATTTACCCAGTTGATTTCTAAGATTTACTAAACCGATCAGGGCAGTTTGATTTTTAGGATCGCTCTTTAGTACAGCTTCAAAACCCTCGATCTGAATTTTGATCCGCTCTTGCTCAGAGGTGTTTTGAGCCGAATTATTAGCTGCTGGCTGAGTCGGTGGGGCAAATAATCCGCCAATCAGCGGTGCGATCGACACTCCCAAAAACGAGAGCGTAACGATGATTAAAACGCCGTTAATAATCCATTGCCTTGCTGTACGTTGTGACACGATATTTACCCTAAATCCAATTACTTGACAGTCTAACGTGAGAATAGGCTAACAGCAATTTTAAATCAATTCTGATGTTATGTGGAAGTATTCTAAGACCCTCACCCCTAGACCCTTCTCTTGTGAGAGCAATGGGTACATAATTATGCGATTTAAAATACTACTCCCTTCCCAGTGAAAGATTAGACGTTGTGGCGTGGAGCGCCGCAACGTCTAATTCTTGGGTTTTAATGTCTATTTTTATACTGGGAAGGGAGTATGTGCCTAATACTTTCTCAAGAGTCCGTACTATTTTAGGAAGTGTTAAAAATAAAGAAACCTAGTAGGAATTGACTAAACGACAGATAAGTTATTATTATTCTTAATATAAGTAAATATTTCTTTAAATTTAATAATGCAAGTAATGAATTCTGAATGGACGACAACTGAGGAAAATATAGCTAAAAGAGCTTTTGATATTGCCTATAAACGGGAAATTGAGTCCCTGATTGACTCTGTGCGTCACAAAGTTACCTCCTTGGCTGAAATTGATGACATGTGGCGTTTACATGACTTCTTGAGTGTTAAGCGCCATGAAATTGATGGTAGATATGATTTTCGACTTCCTATGCTAATTTTTGTGTTTGCGGACTTAGTTAAGGACGGATGGCTTAATCTGAGTGAATTGGAGGGGTTGAATGCTGCCAAAATTGCCAAAATCGCTGCGCTTACTTGTATGTGACTAAGGCAGAGCCTGTACTTCGTCTCATTTTAAAATAAACAAAGCAAGACTTACATACGAGATTTATCTATCATTTTTTCAAGCAAGAGCTTTTATCGTAGACAATTGACACAATGGAAAAAATGTGGCTCGATTAAGCTTGGTTTAATATATACCCTTAGAGGTTTTGAGACGGTAAACATAATGTGGGTAGATGTATGTAAACAAATAAAAACATCAGAAATACAGCAGACTAAGAATGTTTTAATGTTTCTTGATTAATTGTTCTAATAAAAAAATCTTGATTCTACAATTAGTAACAATTTTGTAGAACTCTTAGCTGATTTCGTAGTTTCTGGCACTAAGTTTATGAGTCTTAATCTCAGAATTTATTTCAGTTTTCCAACGAAAGTATTAATCTAAATCCTTTGGTCAAACCCTACAAAATTTCCTATGACATACACTATTAACTCAGCCAGAAGCATTTTCCCGACGACTCTAGCTGCTGACGTTGTACCAGCTACCACTGCTCGTTTTAATCAACTTAGCCCCGAAGATCAACTGGCTTGGATTTGGTTTACATATCTTGAGATGGGTAAAACCGTGACGATCGCCGCGCCTGGTGCTGCAAGTATGCAATTGGCTGAGTTGACGTTGAATGAAATGAAGAAAATGAATTTTAAGCAACAAACTCAGGTGATGTGCGATTTAGCCAATCGTGCGGACACCTCAATTTGTCGCACTTATGCGATCTGGTCACAAAACATTAAGCTAGGTTTTTGGTATCAGCTTGGAGAATGGATGGAAAAAGGGCTGGTTGCGCCAATTCCTGAAGGTTATCGTCTTTCGGCCAATGCTTCAGCCGTATTAGAAACCCTCAAAGGGCTAGAAGCAGGTCAGCAAATCACTATTTTACGGAACTCAGTAGTAGACATGGGCTATGACGCTAACAAGTTAGGCGAATACACTCGTGTTTCCGAGCCAGTTTCGCCTCCTCAAGAGATGTCTAAGCGCACGCAAGTCACGATCGAAGGCATTGATAACGCCACTGTGTTGTCTTATATGAACAACGTCAATGCTAATGACTTTGAGGCCGTCATGGCTCTCTTCCTGTCAGATGGAGCTTTGCAGCCTCCTTTCCAAAGACCAGTTGTTGGTAAAGATGCAGTTCTTCGATTCTTTGAGGAAGAATGTCAGGGTTTGATACTAGTTCCTGAAAGAGGTGTTTCTGAAGCCGCAGATGGTGGTTATACCCAAATCAAAATCACTGGTAAAGTCCAAACACCTTGGTTTGGTTCTGCTGTGGGGATGAATATTTCTTGGCGTTTCTTGATTGATCCTGACAACAAGATTTTCTTTGTGGCGATCGACTTGCTAGCATCTCCTAAAGAGTTGCTAAACTTCGCTCGTTAGAGCAGTTTAAGGTCATTTATACTCCAATAAAAGCCAGTGTATCTTTAAAATTTCTACGAAGTAAAAATTTTAAAGATATACTGGCTTTGGAGCAGTATAAGTTTCCTATGTAGCTGTTATCAGCAAAATGGGAGATGACGCGGCTTAATACCCTTGTTTTTATTGATGTGAGAGCAACTCAAACAATTTTCATATGCAAACATCTAGATCATCACTAAAAGTATTGGACAACTCATTTGAGATTGACGATTGGATCGGTTTGCTGGTGTCAGTATTTATTATTAGCCTATGGTTTATCACTCTAATTTCTTCAATCACTATTTCTCTGCCAAATAGTAATTATCTCTGGTTGTCTTGTTTTGTTTTACTACGAATGTATTTGCATACGGGGCTGTTTATTCTTGCCCATGATGCAATGCATGACAATTTAATTCCTCATAGCCCAAGACTAAATCATTTAATCGGATGTTTTGCGGTCACACTATATGGTTCTTTGCCTTATCAACATTGCCGTGTAAATCATGGTGATCATCATCGCTATACTTCTCAGAGTGGCGATCCCGATTTTCATGGTCAGATTTCTCACCCAGTATTTTGGTACTGTAAGTTTATTAGCGAATATTTTCCATTGCGATCGCTAATCATTTTCTTTGTAAATCTAAGTGTGATTTTTTGGGGAGCAATCTTTCTTTTCCATGTTCCATTTACCAACTTAATTCTGTTTTGGCTGATTCCATTTTTGCTTAGCTCCTTACAGTTGTTTTTTTTCGGGACTTATTTACCCCACCGCCAAATTCACAACAACTCAAATTTTTTACCGCGCACTCATAGCGATCGCTATTCTGTACTTTGGTCATTTGTTAGCTGCTATAACTTCGGACATTACCATTGGGAACATCACGAATATCCACAAACTCCTTGGTATAGATTGCACAAGATTCACAAACAAAACGAATAAAGATGACGTAAAGCGTCATCTTTATTTGTTTTGTTTTATTGCAATACTAAAAAAGCATCGTGGCGCGATGCTTTTTTGCTGATTAGGAGGTTTGAGATTTGAGCCATGCCCAAGGCAAGGTAAGCATCTTATTTGAAGGAGGCACAAAGGCGCGGCGCATAAACACTTCGTAGTTATTTTTTTCGATCGCCTTTAAAATATTGCGATACAAAATTAACGAAGACCAAACTGGCCATCGCGCATCACGACATAACGCCGAAATACCGTCTTCAGCATGTTGATAAAACACACGCGCTCTTTGAATTTGGAAGCGCATTAGTTCCACCCAGCGCTCATCAACCGTGCCGCTTAACAGGTCTTTTTCGGTATAGTCAAAATAATGCAGATCTTCAATTGGTAAGTAAATGCGACCACGTTGAGCATCTTCGCCAATGTCGCGCAAAATATTTGTTAATTGCATGGCGATACCTAAGGCGATCGCCGCTTCGGTTGCCGTTGTGATTACTGAGGGATCTTTTGTCTCAAAACCCATGATTGCTGATGACATCAAGCCAACAGTACCTGCGACACGATAGCAGTATAAATACAGATCGTCGAAAGTCTGGTAGCGATCATATTTGAGATCCATTCGCATCCCAGAGATCATGTCTTTAAAAGGCTGGATCGGCATCGGATAATTTTTGACAGTATCCGCTAAGGCAATATCCGACGCATGAATCGGATCGCCGCGAAATGTCGCCTCCAACTGTTTCTCCCAGTTAAAAAGCGTTTCGGCATCTGTGGTGTCTGCTTGCATACCATCAACAAGTTCGTCAGTACGACGACACCAAGCATAAATAGCCCAAGTTGCTCGTCGTTTTGCGGCAGACATCAGCATTGTGCCAAGATAAAAAGTCTTGGCATACTTAGCTGTGATGCAACGACAAATCTCGTAGGCTTCATCCAGATTGACTGGCTGACGCATGACCATGGGCTTAGGCGCTGACGACAGATGGATTTGACTGGTTTTGGTTAGAGGTTCGACCAAGGACTTTATTTCCAGAAGATTGACTTGCTTTGTGGATTTCCTGTGCTGTAAGCTTACCAGAAAGTACCGCTCCTTCCATACTGCCAAAAAAGGGTTGTGCTGTATAGCTACCTGACAAAAAGAAATTGGCGATCGGCGTAGCTTGGCTAGGACGAAATTTTTCTCGGTTGGGAGTGGCAGTATAGATAGATCTTGGGGTTTTTACAACATGAGATTTTAGGACTTTAGCAGGGCTAGGCAAATGTTGGGGAAATAGTTTGGCAAGTTCGTTTAGAGTTGCTTCGACGATTTCACTATTGGGGCGATCAATCCAATCCGCAGCAGGGGCAAATACTAGCTCTAGCATCGATTTATCAGGATCGGCGTATTCTTTGCATGAGTTACTCATGTCTGAATAAACGCTCAGCAGTGGCGATCGCGAAAATAGGGTGTGATCGATATGGGTGAGCTTGCAATCAAACCAGATTTGGACACTGATGACTGGTACGCCTTCAAGGTTGTCTAGCTGTTTGAAATAGGGCAAGGCTTGCCAATCGGTGGGGATGTAATTTTTGAAAGCGTCCACGGACATCGCCGAAACATAGGCATCGGCGGCTATTTCTCGACTTGGCGAACCGTCAGTGCCTTGAATAATCAATTTTGTGACATGGCCATCTTTGTCAGTCACGATCTCCTTGAGGGCGACACCTGTATGCACTTCGCCGCCGCGTGCTACGACATAATCAACCATCGGTTGACAGAGGCGTTCAGGTGGTGCGCCATCTAAGTAAGCAATTTTGGAGCCGTCTTTTTGTTGTAAAAACTTGTTAAGAGCGCGAAGGGGAATGGTTGCGGAAACAACATTGGGATCGATGAACTTAAGAGACTTACAAACAGCAACAAAAATATCAGTGGTGATATCCTTACCAATCCCATGCATCTCTAACCATTCCTCAAAAGTATATTTGTCCATGGAGACAACATAGTTATCACCACGCACGATCGCAGGGATTAGCCCGATCGCAAAGCGAATCTTTTGATTCCAAGTGAGCATGTCATTGTTTCGGAGAATCGAGACAATGATATTGAACGGGGCAGGAAGATTGGGGACATCAAACCATGACAGCACTCCAGGCTTTTCAGGTTGATTGAAAATCAGGGCATGGCGCTTCCACTGCAAGCGATCCAAAATATTTAGCTCTCCCATGAGTTGCAGCATATTCGGATAAGCACCAAAAAAGTTATGTAATCCTGTTTCGATCCAGTCACCATCTGCATCTTTCCATGCAGCGACTAGACCGCCTAGAACATTACTACGCTCTAGTAAAATTGGCTGATGCCCCATGTCTACTAAGTATTTAGCACAGGATAGTCCTGCTAACCCTCCTCCAGCGATCGCCACGCGCATATTTTTTCGATGCCTGTACGTTTAAATTTTTCTTAATTATTCCTATCTTACGTTGCAAAGCTTAACAATCTAGTGATTTTTTACAATGAAAATCCAGAAATTAGAGAGAAATACTTTTTTTGTTTTAAGTTAGTATAGCAAGCAAAATTTTTTTAGCCCCATTCTTAGTTTTTATTTAGCTTATATGGTAAAAAGCCTCATTAATTCTCCAGATCTAGCTCCTAAACCATCTCGTAAATTGTGGATGGCAGCGATTAAGTTCCCGATGTATAGCGTGGCGATCGTGCCGATCGCCACAGGGACTGCGGTGGCTTATCGCAATACAGGAGCGCTCAACTGGAGTATTTTTTATACATTTTTAGTTTCCGCCGTCTTAATTTTGATTTGGGAAAATCTCTGCAATGACGTATTCGATGCCGAGACTGGTATTGATGTTAATAAGGCGCATTCGGTGGTTAACCTTACGGGTAGGAAAGATCTGATCTTTGCGATCGCGAATCTCTGCCTTATTTTCGGCATAAGCGGTATATTAGCAATTTCTTGGCTACAGCAAGATTTGATTGTTATTAGTGCGATCGCGCTTTGTTGTTTTTTGGGATATATCTATCAAGGTCCTCCATTTAGGTTGGGATACCAAGGTTGGGGCGAAATTTTATGCTTTTTTGCCTTTGGCCCCTTGGGGGTTTCGGCGGCTTATTACAGTCAAACTAAATCTTGGTCAATTGGCTCCATTGCGGCGGCGATCATTGTCGGCATTATCACCAGTTTGATTTTGTTCTGTTCACATTTCAACCAAGTAGAGGACGATCTTGCCGCAGGTAAGCGATCGCCTGTGGTGCGATTAGGAACTAAGCGAGCAGCACAACTTTTACCTTGGATTTGTGGTGTGATTTATGCGATCGCGGTTGTGGCGATCGCGCTCAATTTCTTCCCGATCTGGACAGCGATCATCTTGATCAGCTTACCGATCGCATGGAAACTATGCACATTCATCGGTGAAAATCACAACCAAGCGGATATATTGCTCAACTGCCGATTTATCGCTGTCGCCTTACATTTTGTCGTTGGTTCATGCCTCAGCATCAGCTTAGTTTTCTAGAAAACAAACTCATTTTTTGTACGATCAGTAATTAAGCTGCTTCTACTTTTTTAAATTTTCTGGCGATCGCATTTGACATTAAACTCAAATTGAGCGAGTATAAATAGACTAATAAATTAGTAGAACTAATTTCTGGGGTTATAGCGCAGTTGGTAGCGCACCTCAATGGCATTGAGGGGGTCAGCGGTTCGAA
>JBBRQX010000037.1:0-11747 GCA_038225745.1 Pseudanabaenales cyanobacterium
GTAGACATCATGCTAGATAATAAATTAATCCAGAAAAAAATCGATCCTACCAAGATTCTTGATGATCGATTCATTAAAAATGCTCAGTTCTAGAATTATTTGGAATTATCAATAAACATAATGAAACGCTTCCCCATCTCATTAAGAATATCGATCCCCACAATTTTAGTGATATGTGGCAGCGTTTTGGGAATAGTTTCTTTTAATCAAGAAATCAATGAAGCATATCAGAGAACAGAATTAAATACTAAGAACTATGTCCAAATTTCCGCAGGGCAAACGTCAAGGGTCTTAGATTATTTGTATCGCAGAACCAATATTGAAGACGCAGAAATCACCATTATTAGCCAACTCGGGAGCGATCCCAATCTAGATGTTGTCATGCTAATTGACGAAAAAAACGTTGTTCGTATCTCTAGCCGTTATGAATTAAGAAATTCGCCAATTAGCGAGACCATAGCTGCAAACTACGACAATTATTTTGCAAATGCGCGAAATAAACTTGCAGGAAATATTTTTATATCTGATGATCGAAAGAAATTAATCGCCACTTATCCTGTTTTCTTACCAAATATGTCCCAAGAGTTGCAATCTTCAAGAGTGGGGATACTTTTCATGTCGTATGACTTAGAGCGCAATAAGCAATTAGCATTTAATGACGCTCTCAAGCGATCGCTAATCTTCAATGGCAGTTTGATTCTATTTTGTTTATTGATTTGGTTTTTCTTTGAAATCTCTTTCACGAGGAGAGTTTCTAGTCTGGTAGCAGCTAGTAATAGCCTCGCTGAAGGTGATTTAAATACAAGATCAGGGCTGAGTGGTTCAGACGAATTGTTTCAAGTTTCGGTTGCCTTCGATCGCATGGCAAACAAAATTCAAGAAGATGCCATTCAACAAGTAGAAAATGCCATTCAACAATTGCATCTCTTCGAGCAACTTCAAAAAGAATTAACAGAGCGAGAAAAATCTGAAGCTAGGCTCACTGAAACTAATCAAAAACTCGCCATCTCCAATTTAGAACGAGAGAAGGAAGCCGACGCTAGAAAAATCTTACTGGAAGAACTTCAAGAAAGTGAAGCCCGATATCGTTCGGTCATTACCAGTATGTCTGAAGGTATCATATTGCAACAAGTAGACGGACAGATTATTGCTTGTAATGAAAGTGCGGAGAAGATCTTGGGATTATCCGCCGATCAGATGCAAGGGCTTAAGTCCATTGATTTTGACAGAGCTACAATTCGAGAGGATGGCTCAATTTTTTCTGCTGAAGAGCATCCTACTATGGTCACGCTGAGAACTGGACAACCACAAACCAACGTAATTATGGGAATCTGTCAGAAAGACCTTCCCACAAAATGGATATCGATTAATTCCCAACCCCTATTCCATTCTAATCAGACAACTCCCTATGCCGCAGTAGCTTCTTTTACAGATATTACTCAGCAACGTTTAGCGCAGGAGATGCTCAAGCATCAAGCCGAACAGAATCATTTAAGGGCGATTACTGATGGATTAACCCAAGTCGCTAATCGGCGCTGTTTTGACGAACGCTTACAGTTTGAATGGCAACGCTCATTACGCGAACAACAATCACTCTCTCTAATTCTTATAGATATTGACTATTTCAAACTTTATAATGACCATTACGGACATCAAGCAGGAGATCATTGCTTAATCGAAGTCGCACAAACCGCTGAAAAACAAATCAAACGTCCTGCTGATCTATTTGCTCGTTATGGAGGTGAAGAGTTTGTGGTGATTTTACCCAACACAGATATGATAGGCGCGATCGCTGTTGCCGAATTAATCCAACAGTCTATTCGTGATTTAAAAATTTCCCATACCGTATCAAAAATCAGTCCTAATGTGACGATTAGCTTAGGTATTGCCAGCCTGACTCCAAGTGACGATATATCTCCAGAGGCTATCATTGCGATCGCCGATGAAAATCTCTATCAGGCAAAACAACGAGGACGCGATCGCTTATATTGGGGCGCAAGTTAAATTTTTGCCTGTCAATCAGGATGCTCTGGCGATCAGTGAACCCGCGCAATTAGGGCGATCGCATCAAAGAAAGTGGATATTCACCCCATGCGGTGTTAAAAATCTTGGAAATAAATGAGACACTATATCAATTGATCGTCACAGGTTATTCATTAGAGTTACGCATGTTCAAAAGAATTAGTCTGTTACTTGTTTCTGCTGTAGTTGCCACGATTGCGCCGATCGCCAATCCTGTGCTTGCTGCCCAATCGTCTAAACCTGCTCCTGCCGAACTGTCAAATGTCGTATATGCGCTGGATCAAGCTGCTAGTAAGCAAGATATTGATGCGGTGATGAAGTATTACGCGCCGACTTTTAACCACTCCGATGGGCTAAGCCGCGATCGCTATAAGCAGGTATTGAGCGAACTCTGGCAGCGTTACAAAAAAATTAGCTATCGCACCGAAATCTCAAAATGGGAAAAACAGGGCGACCTGATTACTGCGGAAACTGTGACGATGGTTGTGGGTGCGAAGGGGACTGAGAACGATAACTTCAAGTTAGAGGCAAGATTGACCTCTACCCAGACCTATAAAAATATTAATGGTCAGCTACAGGTTGTGTCTCAAAAAATTCTAGGGGAGCAGTCTTCGCTCAGTAGTGGTGATGCGCCGCCCCCCGTCAAGCTGAAAGTGCCTGAACTGATCGGCGTAGGTCGTCAGTATGTTCTTGATGCGATCGTCACTGAGCCGCTTGGCACAAGCCTATTGCTTGGTGCAGCGCTCGAAGAACCTGTTGAAGCCAAAAATTATCTCAACGACAATACAATCAATCTCCGTCCCCTGCGTGCAGGTGGAGTGTTTAAGATTGGTCAAGCTCCTTTTTCGTCAGGCGATCGCTGGATCTCGGTGGTACTAGTGCGTGAGTCTGGCATTACGATCGCCAGTCAACGCTTGCGAGTCACCAAAGATTTTACTGGCAATCAATACATGCCTTTGCCTGAGCCTGACACCACACCTACCCGTGTACGTCCGCGCCCCAATAACGAACAAACCCTATAACCCAAAAAGCACCCTTCGGGTGCTTTTTGGAAACAACTTGAACAAGACTAAAACCCAAGAAAATGTAGCGCACGCGCAGCGTGCGCTACATTTTCTTGGGTTTTTGATTTATCGCACTGTTTTAACGATGAGTTTGTATGAGCCTTTGCCTATGCGATCAAAAGTATTCACAATCGTTCGGTATGTTCCTGTAATCGGTAATTTGACAGTCATTGATGCATTAGTACGACTAGGTAAACCGTCATTTTCTTGCAAAACTTTGCTATTTGGCGCAAATAACACCAAATAGGGATGAAAGTCAGCACTAACTAGTTCGATGTTCACGATTTGTCCTGCTTGTCCATTAAAGCTAAAAGCCTCGAATAGACTGCCATCGCGGGCAAAGACTCGACTCTGCGATCCTAAGACTCCATTTTTCTGCAAAAGGATGCGGCGATCGCCTTGAGTTATTGCTTCATTAGTTGCTTGAGATGAGAAATTATTACCTAAGCGACCTGCGATCGTAAAAGAACCTGCTTGACCGACTTCATAGGAGTTGGCATAGAGAGTATATTTACCCGTAGTTGGTAAATTAATCGCAAGTCTTGCATTTTTGCCACCACCACCATCGTCATCTTCAGCCAGTTTACGACCAGTCGCATCAAACAAAACTAGGTAGGGATCAAGCCCGTTACCACGCATTTCAATTACCAGTGATTGCCCTGCTTGACCTTGAAATTGATAGGCTTTGTAATAGCTGCCATCTGGCAATGTGTTGTCGGTAGCGCTCAGGGTTGCGGCGATCGCCTTGCCATCGAGGGTAAGCAGATTGGGGCTATTAGTCGGCGTAGGATTATTACCAATCGTACCTTGACGCGCCGCCGCAATAAATCGCTTAACGGTATCGACCTCGATCGCCAAGCCAATACCACTATTTTTAGAATTAGTCGTAAAAATTGCCGTATTCACGCCCACCAGTTCGCCACGACTATTTAGCAATGGGCCCCCAGAATTTCCGGGATTGAGGGCGGCATCGGTTTGTAATAATTTGCGATCGCGGTCAATGCGACTGATGATCCCTGTAGTGAGTGTCCCCGCAAAGCGCCCAAAGGGATTGCCGATCGCAAAAGCTCTCTGCCCGACTTGAATACCAACTGAAGACGCAATCTTAATTGTCGGCAAGTTTTCGGTTACGCCCTCTAGCCTAATCACTGCCAGATCAGGATTGCGACTGCTGGCAATTACTACACCGCGAAATTGACGCTTATCACTAAGGATGACATTTACTTTAGTTGCGCCACTGACTACATGGGCATTAGTCAAAATCAATCCTTTAGAATCAAAAATCGAGCCACTACCATTCCCCCTTGCTGATTGAATCGAGACGACGGCAGGGCTAGCTAATTTGTAAACCCGAATATTTATATCTTCGTCTGATTGAGCATTAACGGGTGCGATCAAAGGAAGCGTGGCGATCGCACTGAAGCCACCGCAGAGGAGAAGACTAGATGCGACAAAATTAACAAACGTCTTATTGATGATTTTTTTAATTCCTTTTTTCACAAAACCTTCCCTCAAGCGCAATCTTTATTCTGTTGGCGATTAATATCACAGACAAGAATCTTAAGCTCCTTGTTTCCATATCTTAAATTAAGAATCAAAAAGGTGTGGCGATCGCGCAGCGATCGCCACACCTTTTTAGCTCTTACTGGATCGGAATAAATCCTAGTCTTTGGACAATTTGCTGACCTTGTGGCGATAGTGCAAACTCAATAAACTGCTTAGCGGCGGGACTAGTGGTTTTCTTGACACCTAAAAACAAACTGCGACTGAGAGGATATTTTCCTGCCTTAACTGACTCAATATCCGTAGGACTCACCCCATCGATCGCCATAATTCTCACGATTTCCTGCTTTTCTACCTGCGAGACTGTGGCATAACTGATGCTGTTATTGCCAAGATCCTGTAAGATTGCGGTCGTTTCATCTTGCTTCCATGTAATGAAGTTAGGGCTATCAGCTGCAAAGCTCTGACCGAGTAAAACAATATCTTGAAAAGCGCCTCTAGTTCCGCTTGTTGTAGCCCGATTAATCACCCTAATCGGTTGGTTTGTACCGCCAACCTGCGACCAGTTAGTGATTTTCCCCTGATAAATATCGCGAGCTTGCTCTTTGGTTAAGTTGCCTTTAAATGGATTATTAATACCAACTACTAAGGCGATCGCATCTTTAGCGATCGGTACTAATTGAATCCCAGACTTGGCTTCTTCAGGTTTAAGCGGACGGGAAGAGGCGGCGATCGTCACAGTGCCATCGATTAGATTTTTTAGCCCCTGACTAGAACCATTTGGCTTACCATCGGGCAAGCCAAAAGTAGTTGGGATATTCGGATTAACTTGACTATAACCAGTACGCAGTTCTTTAATCATGGCAACCATCGTCGTGCTACCGTCCATCTCTAAAACACTGGGGTTGGGCAATGAGGTGTCAAGATTTAAGTTAGTGGATGACGACGCAGTAGATGTATCAGGAGTTGTCGAGGTCGTTGTCGGTGCTGTTGTCGAGGTTGTTGATTTCCCCTGTTGCGAAAAGAACCAATAGCCACCGCCAGCCAGCCCTGCTGTAACTAGCAATGACAACGCTAAGACTGTAGTTTCTTTACCTTGTGACATAGTTTTATGTTGCTAAATTCGATGTTGCTAACAATATTGGCTTAACTTTAGCCTGAATTTAGTCGCCATTTACTTTCTGGCAACCTGCGTTAAGATCGAATCTAGCAGTAGCAACCGTAAACTTGACGTGTTTCAGAAAATCCCATCCCAAATAACCAACCAAATCAACCAAATTTGGCGACATCAGGTCGTAGCGCTCCTTGCCAATCTTAAAGTCGCGATCGCCTTATTATTATCGATCGCCCTATTTAGCATTCTCGGCACAGTGATCGAGCAGGGACAACCCATCGACTTTTATCGCGAAAATTATCCCGAACATCCTGCCCTGTTTGGATTTTTATCTTACAAAGTGATTTTGGCGATCGGCTTAGAACATGTCTATGCTAGTTGGTGGTTTCTGACGCTCCTAATTTTATTTGGGACGAGCCTGACTGCTTGCACCTTTAATCGACAATTACCAATTCTCAAAGCTTCCAAACGCTGGTTTTACTACACCAAACCCCAAAGTTTTGCCAAGCTTCCACTCGCGACCGAAATTGTTGGCGGTAATCTGCATAATTTGGCGCAATCTCTACAAAGCAAAAATTACAAGATCTATCAGGAAAGCGATCGCCTTTATGCGCGTAAAGGTTTGATCGGTAGGGTTGGTCCAATTATTGTTGATGCCAGTATGCTACTGGTGTTAATCGGTTCGATTTGGGGTTCACTAACAGGATTTGTCGCGCAAGAAATGGTTCCTAGCGGTGACACATTTCGAGTTAAAAATATTACGGAGGCGGGTGTTTGGTCGGCAAGTCGAGTTCCCAAAGACTGGTCAGTGAGGGTCAATCGATTCTGGATTGATTACACACCCAAGGGAAGTATTGATCAATTCTATTCTGATTTGTCAGTTCTCAATAATGATGGAAAAGAAGTTGATCGCCAGACTATTCATGTCAATAAACCGCTCAAATATAAAGGTGTTACTTTCTATCAAGCAAACTGGGATATTCATGCTGTCAGGTTTACGCTGAATAATAGCCCGATCTTGCAACTGCCTGTAAGTAAATTAGAATCTCAGAATGGTGGTCGTCAAGTTTGGGGAACATGGATTCCTACAAAGCCCGATCTTAGTGCAGGGATTACTTTGATTACGCCAGATTTACAAGGTACTTTCTTGATCTATGACGAAAAAGGCGATTTGCTCACCACAGTTCGCACCAATGGCAGTGCTGAAATTAATGGCATAACTTTTACTTTAAAAGAAGCGATCGGTAGTACGGGTTTACAAATTAAGGCAGATCCCGGAATTCCGCTTGTTTATGCAGGATTTGGGTTATTAATGTTGGGGGTGATGATGAGCTATGTCAGTCACTCACAGGTATGGGCTTTACAAGTTGGCGATCGCCTCTATGTCGGTGGCAAAACCAATCGCGCTCAAGTCAGTTTTGAGTCAGAGTTAATTGATGTTACAACTGTGAATAATGTGGAGCTAGTAGTTACATGATCGAGCCAATTGGCTACATCCTCGGAACCAAAGATGCGACACCGCTTGAGTTTTGGGTGGCGGTGAGTGATGGCAAAGTCCTTCGCCTTGATGATGTCGTGCAAGTAAAAACCGATCGCCCTGACAAAAAAGGTGTCGTCAACTTTTATGGAGTTGTCGATCATGTGCGAACCATTCATGAAGGAACGCAATTTGATACGGATACATTCTTAGTTACCAGTGGCCTCATGCCCGTGAATGTCTCTTATGCAGCGCATATCCAAGTCACGCGCATTGAGCCTGAAGAATATTTGCCACCACAGCCGAGCGATGCCGTCTATTTGGCAGAAAATCAAGATTTAGAATTTGCGCTAAGTTTTGATGGGATGGAACAGCGCATTTCCGCAGGGATTATGCGAAATGGCAGCCCTGCCTATTTGAATTACGAGTTTATTGATGGGACAAAGGGCGCTCATGTGAATATTTCAGGAATTTCTGGTGTAGCAACGAAGACTTCCTTTGCTCTATTCTTATTGCATTCCATTTTTAATTCGACAGCCCTTGGTGCTAAAAGAGCGAATACTAAGGCTCTAATTTTTAATGTGAAGGGCGAAGATTTATTCTTCTTAGATAAGGCTAATAATAAAATGCGTGAAGAAGATCGTGCTACTTATCAAGCCCTCGATCTGCCTGTAGAGCCATTTCGTGACGTAAGATTTTGTGTTGCACCTAAGAAAAATACGCAAGAGATAGAACCCCATCTCGATCAACGTTCTGATAATATTTCAGCTTATGTGTGGGGAATGCGTGAATTTTGTCGCGATCGCCTGTTTAAATTTCTATTTGCAGGCGATGATTTAGAACGGGGTAATATTGGATTTCTGGCTTCTATTGTCGAAGAACGTTTGGCAAGAATGGCTTTAGACAATGATAAGCATGATCTGAAAATGGGCTTTACAGCCAGAGCTAGCCTCGATCCTGATGATGACTATGGCGAAGATGGTAAAGATAAAGTCGAGACATTCCGCGATTTGATTGAATTTCTCGAAGATAAATTAGTCGAGAATCCCGATCAAAAATGGCTAGGGCGCAATGCTCCTGCTACTGCGGAAGCTCTAACTCGCCGTTTGTGGGGGATTGCCGATGAAATGGGTCATCTAATTCGCGGCGATCTACCTGCGGAAGAGTTGCAGAAACATAAGCTCGATCCCCTTGCGGCGGAATATCAATTAACGATCGCCGATATTAACAAACTTGGCAGCAAAGCTCAAAAGTTTGTGGTGGGCGTATTGCTGCAAAAGCTCTTTATGGAAAAGGAAAAGCGCGGGCAATATCCTGTGGTATTCATTGTTCTTGATGAGTTGAATAAATATGCGCCAAAGGAAGGACGCAGCCCGATTAAAGATTTATTAGTGGAAATTGCCGAACGCGGGCGATCGCTTGGCATTATCTTGATCGGCGCACAACAAACTGCTTCCGAAGTAGAGCGGCGTGTAGTCGGTCAGGCGGCGGTGCGCGTGGTTGGTCGTCTGGACTCCGCCGAAGTCGAGCGCCCTGAATATAATTTTTTGACAGGTGCTTGTCGGAAGCGATCGCTTTTATTAAAATCGGGTAGTATGTTCATCCATCAACCTGAAGTTCCATCGCCTTTGCTAGTTGGGTTTCCATTCCCTGCTTATGCGACTAGACTACGAGAAGTGCAAATCAACGAAGTTGAAGAGAAAATTCTTAAAAGTAAAGTCAAGCGACTTTGAGCGTGTTTGCGAAGTTGACGATCCCCCCCAGCCCCCCTTAAAAAGGGGGGAGAACTAATATTCTTCCCCCTTTTTAAGGGGGATTGAGGGGGATCAAGTAGAACTTTTTGCTAAATCTCAAACTTTTCAAACACGCTCTTAAGCAAATTCAAAAGATAATGGCGGCGCAAAGCGCCGCCATTATTTCGATCTATAAAACGCTAGCTAGAAGTGCTTTTTGAGCATGAAGCCGATTCTCGGCTTCATCCCAAATGCGTGACTGCTTACCCTCCATTACCTCATCGGTAATCTCTTCACCACGATGAGCAGGCAAACAATGTAAGGCGATCGCTTCTTTATCCGCTAAAGCCATCAGTCCCGCATTCAACTGATAGGACTGGAAAATGGGAACTCGATCTTCTGCTTCCGATTCTTGTCCCATGCTTGCCCATACATCTGTATAGAGAACATGCGCTGATTCTGATGCAAGTTTAGGATCATCGGTAACAATTACTTCAGAATTTATCGCTAAAGCCTTTGCCTGAGCCACAACCTTGGGATCGGGTGCGAAATTCTTTGGCGAAGCAATGCGAACATTCATGCCAACCAGAGCGCAACCAATCATCAGGGAATGCGCCATATTATTGCCATCGCCGAGATAGGTCAGGGTTAGCCCTTTGAGAGAACCGAAATTTTCTAAAACTGTCAGCAAATCGGCAAGAACTTGGCATGGATGCTCAAGATCGCTCAGGGCATTGATAATCGGCATCTTCGAGAACTTGGCAAAAATCTCTAATTCGGCTTGCTCAAAAGTACGGATCGCCAACACATCTAAATAGCGATCGAGAACTCTAGCTGTATCTTCGACAGGTTCGCCACGACTTACCTGCGTTACATTTGGATCGAGGTCAATCACATGTCCGCCCAGTTGATGCATCGCGACTGTAAAGCTCACTCGTGTCCTTGTGGATGCTTTGCGAAAGAGCAAGCCAAGGGTTTTGCGCTGGAAGTCAAACTGGACTTCTCCTGCTTTGAGTTGTTTAGCAAGTGTGAGCAATTCCTGAATTTCACTTGGTTGCAAATCCGCCAGACTAAGAAGATCTCGTCCCTGAAGGTTTCCCATTGTTGTTAGTTAAAAAAGACTTTTAATGACTGTATCATCAACTTATAGCGCTTTGCGCTCATCATAAACCTAGCTTCTAGGCAAACTCATGCAGTTAATCCCCTCAAAACTCATCTTGTTTAATCTGCCTAAGCGCTATTACCTGTGGCTATTGCTAGGGCTTGCGGGTTTAGTTTTGACGGGTGAGATTGTGGCGCGATTGGGGGCTGAAATTTTATGGTTTCAAGAACTTGGCTATCTGTCCATGTATTTACGGCGGTTGGCGGTACAAATTGGGTTGGCAATTGTTGTATTCGCGATCGCCTTAATCTACCTATTCAAAAATTTGCAGATCGCCCAAAGCCTTAAATATGCCGATCTTCCTAATAATCAAAAATATAATAAACAACATAATCAGGAATCATCCAAATATATACCGACATCCTTTCGTTTACGTTGGCTATTGCCGCTAGTTTTGGGCGTTAGTTTGTTGATCTGTTTGCTGCTAATTCACTATGGACAAGTGGCGATCGCGCAATGGCAACCGTTATCAATGCAGCCAAGTATTGCCCCGATCGCACCTTTATTATTTAGATCAGAAGCGATCACGCAATTAGCAATCCAGATATTCAGAGAACGGCTCTCGGCAATTGTGACGATGGCTGTGGCGATCGCCTTAATTATTTATTCCAAATTTTTGCTAAAGGCGATCGCCTTTTTGATCAGTACATTTACCGCATGGACGATTTCACGGCAATGGATGAACATAATTCCTGCCTTGCAACCGACAAGTTTTGATCGCACAGAGCCAGTTTTCAACCAAGATCTGAGTTTTTACATATTTAAGCTGCCCACTTTGGAAGTCTTGGAATTTGGGCTAGTGGGGATTTGCTTATATGGATTTATGGCGGTACTGCTGACCTATTTACTATCGGGTGGAAGTCTTAGTGAAGGCAAATTTATTGGCGTTTCCCGTGAGCAAGAGCGACATCTCTATGGGCTAGGCGGCGTTTTGATGTTGGCGATCGGTTTTAGTTATTGGCTCAATCATTATGAGCTATTGTATTCGGCGCGTGGAGTGTCCTATGGCGCTAGCTATACCGATATTGTTGTGCAGTTACCTGTTTATACAGGGTTGAGTATTTTGGCTCTGGCGATCGCGGCTTATTTGATTTTACGAACGATTAAATTTCCGCGCAAACCTGCTAGTCGTAAGCCAGTAGTGGCAAGTTTAATTATTTATCTGGTCATGGCGATCGGGCTAGGAATGGGTTTACCGATCGCTGTGCAATCCCTAATCGTGCAGCCCAATGAACTCGCCCGCGAACAACCCTATATTCAACGCACGATCGCCTCAACCCGCGAAGCCTTTGGACTGGAGAGTATTAATTCGCAAATTTTTAATCCACAGGGCAAATTAACAGAGCGATCGCTCCAAGATAATGAGCTAACGATTCGCAATATTCGCCTCTGGGACAAAAAACCACTACTCGCCACCAACCGCCAACTTCAGCAAATTCGTCTGTATTACAGCTTTCCCGATGCCGATATTGATCGCTATACAATCAATGAAGAGAAGCCATCAAAAACTCCCGCTAGTCAGCAACAGGTACTAATTGCAGCTAGAGAACTCGACTATACTGCGGTTCCGCAAGAAGCACAAACTTGGTTAAATCAGCACTTGATTTATACTCACGGCTACGGCTTTACCCTTAGTCCTGTCAATCGGGTTGGCGCAGGTGGATTGCCTGAA
>JBBRQX010000038.1:0-11579 GCA_038225745.1 Pseudanabaenales cyanobacterium
CGTAAATATTATTCGCCTGCTATCACGCCGTATCCGCAGCCAAAACTTACAACTCAAAGAATTAGAAGCTTCTAAGCAATCTTAAACCTAGAGATCGATTAGCTTAATGCATGAGTGGCAGAATCAGAATAATAAAGTAATACACCAACGGGGCTGTAAACACATAGCTATCGGCGCGATCAAGAATGCCCCCGTGACCAGGCATAATTTGTCCCGAATCTTTGACCCCAGCATCACGCTTCATCATTGATTCAGTCAGATCGCCCAATAAACCCGCAACCCCAATTAATAAGCCTAAGACCGTACCAGATAGCCACCATTGCGCCCATCCTAGACTAAAAGCCCAGATGATCGCTGTCGCACAGCAACAAAGTAAACCCGCGATCGCTCCTTCCACAGTTTTTTTAGGACTAATATCTGATAAGCGCGTGCGCCCAAATACTTTGCCAAATATATATGCGCCTACATCAGAAGCCCAAATACAGCAGAATGCCATCACGACATAAATGCAGCCATAGGAAACAGGGAAAGTAATTTGCAACCATGAAATCTGATCGATATGGCGTAAATGATTAAAGAAACCAAATTGCTGGAGGCGATCGCTTACTTCAAAAATCGCACCATCACCGATTCCCCTAATCCTCACCCAAAAGCTAGGCAAGTAACCACCGTAAAACAATCCTAAAATTGAAGCGGAAATATCAGAGATTGTGGCAATCCTTGGTTGAAATAATAGGTAAAAGCAAATAAAAGTACCCGCGATCGGAATTACCGCATCGGCGAGATCCACTCTCAGTTGCGAAACAATCAGCAATGCTAAACTGACAGAAATCGTGATTTTACTGGCAGGAACGATGTCCTTGGCTCTCACGAGGGCGAAATATTCCTTTTCACCAAAAATTACCAACAGCGCAAAGGCGGCGGTGAACGCCCAACCACCAACAGCGATCGCCGCTAGTACGAGCGGAATGACCAATAAAGCACTAATAATGCGAGTCCAATGCATGGAAATAGCACAACTAAAAAAAGGAATATGACTAAAACCTACTATGCCATCTTAGGGGTCACTCCTTGGGCAAATGAAATTGATATTCGCCGCGCCTATCGCGATCTGAGTAAGCTTTATCATCCTGATACTACGCAGTTACCCAAAGATGATGCTGTGGAGATTTTTCGACAAGTTAACGAAGCTTACGCGACCCTAAGTAATGCCGATCGCCGCAATACTTACGATCGCCGCATTCAGTTTTCTCGCTTTCAGTACAAAACCTACGAAAATGGTGTAAAGCCCCAAAAACCAAAAAACCTTCAGACCATTGACGATGACGGTTTACCGAGCGAACGCCCCCTATCAGGTGGTGAACTATTTGCACTGTTGTTAATTGGTGCTACGCTAGTTGCTTGCTTAGTTTTAGTTGTCTTGATCGCTTGGCTACGAGGCGATCGCCTTTTTCCCGAAGCGATCGCGCCATTATCAATTTCTGCTCTTAACTACTTCATACAAAACTCTTTATAGTCAATTATGGCGCTTCCAGCCCCCACAACTCCACTCTACAATCATCCCCTCCCAGCCCTCGAAGCATGGTTAAATGAGCAGGGATGCGATCAAGATCAGTCAAATCCAAATGTATGGCGGGTGACGCGATCGTCATGGCAAGCCGAAATTATTATGGGTATTGAAGATATTCGAGTTCGTTATATTCAGGATATATACGGCAGCAAAGAAATTCAACGTGCCTTCCCTTACTCGCTTAGCCGTCAAGATGTCGAAGATGCAATTTTTACAGGTCCTTAGGTAAACAATTAGCAATATCCCCAAAATTTGTTAATATGTGATCAGATGAGACACAAATGATGAAGCTACACATAAATCATTTTGCGGTCTTTCACAAGTTTCCCACTTAATTTGATGTTTTTATTTCGGAGGTTGATTGACTAAGAAGTATAACGTTGCCATTCTCGGAGCAACAGGTGCAGTTGGTACAGAGCTTCTGGCTTTGCTAGAAGAAAGAAAGTTTCCTTTAGGAAAACTTAAGCTTTTAGCTTCAGAGCGATCAGCTGGTAAGTCGATCAAATTTGCGGGTGAAGATTTAATCATCGAAGCAGTCGATGAATCATCTTTTGACGGTGTAGATATTGTCCTTGCTTCCGCAGGCGGTAGCATTTCTCAGAAATGGTTGCCGATCGCCACCAAAGCAGGTGCAGTAGCGATCGACAACTCCAGCGCTTTTCGGATGCATCCCGATGTGCCATTGATTGTGCCAGAGGTTAATCCTGAAGCCATCACCCAGCATAAAGGCATTATTGCTAATCCCAACTGCACGACAATTTTGATGGCTGTAGCCATATATCCACTACATCAAGTGCAACCTATCCAGCGTATTGTCGCCGCGACTTACCAATCAGCAAGTGGCGCAGGAGCTATGGCGATGGAAGAAGTGAAATTGCAATCTCAAGCAATTCTTAACAACGAACCTGCTATAGCCAAAATTTTACCTTATCCTTTAGCTTTTAATCTTTTCCCTCATAACTCGCCGATGACGGATAACCTCTATTGCGAAGAAGAGATGAAAATGGTGAATGAAACTCGTAAAATTTTGGGCGATCCTAATATTCGGATTACGGCGACCTGTGTACGGGTTCCCGTATTACGAGCGCATTCGGAAGCGCTTAATCTAGAGTTTGCCCATCCTTTTAGTCCAGATAAAGCTAGAGAGATTCTATCAACGGCGGCGGGTGTAAAGTTGGTAGAAGACTTCAGCAAAAATTATTTCCCGATGCCCATTGATGCCAGCGGTAAAGATGAGGTGCTGGTAGGCAGAATTCGTCAGGATATTTCTCACCCCAACGGTTTGGAATTATGGCTGTGTGGCGATCAAATTCGCAAAGGAGCAGCGCTAAATGCAGTTCAGATTGCAGAACTATTGATTGCCAAGGCGAGTCTCTAAAAGTTTATAAACTTTTAACAAACTTCTATCTATGAGTATGTATTGAGTATGTATGAGTGAAATTGACTTCGGACGTTTATTAACAGCAATGATTACTCCCTTTGATATAGAGGAGAATGTCGATTATGCGAAAGCAGAACAGATGGCGCATCATTTGGTTGAAACTGGAACCGATACGATTGTAGTGTGCGGTACAACAGGCGAATCGCCAACTCTGAGTTGGGATGAGGAATATAAATTGTTTTCGGTGCTGAAGAATGCGATCGCTGGCAAAGCGAAAATCATGGCAGGTACAGGATCGAATTCCACTTCTGAGGCGATCGCGGCTACTCGAAAAGCCGCAAATCTCGGATTAGATGGTACACTACAAGTAACACCGTATTACAACAAGCCTCCGCAAGAGGGTCTATATAAACATTTTCGAGCGATCGCTGAAGCTGCACCAGATCTTCCGATCCTTCTCTATAATGTTCCTAGTCGCACAGGTTGCAAACTTGAACCTGAAACCGTTGCCAAGTTAGCCGAAATTCCTAGCATTATCGGAATTAAAGAAGCGACAGGTGATTTAGATCAAGCTAGCCAAATTCGCGCCCTCACACCAGCCGATTTTGCGATCTACTCAGGTGACGATTCTCTAACATTGCCTTTAATGGCGGTGGGTGCAAAGGGAGTGGTCAGCGTGGCTTCTCATCTAGTTGGCAAACAACTGCAAGCAATGATGCAATCATTTGCCGCAGGTAAAGTGCAAGAAGCATTGCAAATCCATATTCAGCTTTTTCCTTTGTTTAAAGCTTTATTTTTAACTAGCAATCCAATTCCTCTAAAATCAGCTTTACGCTTATTGGGATTAGATACAGGCGTGGTGCGATCGCCTCTAGTTGCAGGTAATGCCGAACTCGAAGCCAAGCTAGAAGCTGTGTTAAAAGAAGTTGGAATTCTTACCTAGTTATTCCTTCAAGTTCTTTAAAGCCTTTATATCTAGAGACATATTAGAGAGACTGCATCAAGACTTTGACCAAGAGTTTTACGACTTCTGACCATCATGACTTGTGGGGGAGATCATACCTTTCTGGCAGCTTTCTAGTCGTTCCGTCTAAGTGTTATACAAGCGTATAAATACTTACAGATATACACACCAAGTTTTCCCCCAAACAATTGAATTGAATCATTTTCACTATTCAACTATCCATTTTCCTTTACAAAAGAGATAACTTAATGACTACATCTAACGCTCCCGCCCTCAAAATCATTGCCCTCGGCGGACTTCATGAAATTGGTAAAAATACATGGGTGTTTGAATATAACGATGAGATTATGCTACTCGATGGTGGCTTGTCTTTCCCTGACAACATGATGCCAGGTGTAAACGTGGTATTGCCTGACATGACTTACTTGCGCGAAAACAAGCATAAGATTAAGGGCATGATTGTCACTCACGGACACGAAGATCATATCGGCGCAATTTCTTTCCATTTGAAACAGTTTGAAATTCCTGTTATTTATGGCCCTCGCTTAGCAATGGCACTGCTCGAAGACAAACTTCGTGAAGCAGGTGTACTCAATCGCACCGAACTCCGCCGCGTTATGCCTCGCGATGTTGTCCGTGTCGGTACGAGCTTCTTTGTTGAGTTCATTCGCAATACTCACTCGATCGCCGATAGCTTCTCGATCGCTATTAACACACCTGCTGGCGTAGTCATTCACTCTGGCGACTTCAAAATTGACCATACTCCTGTAGACGGTGAGTTCTTTGACCTGCATCGCTTGGCTGAGCATGGCGAAAAAGGTGTATTGGCTTTGATTAGCGATTCTACCAATGCCGAACTTCCAGGTGTTACTCCTTCTGAACGCGCAGTATATCCCAACCTCGAAAAATACATCATGATGTCAAAGGGGCGAGTAATTATTACCACCTTCGCTTCTTCAGTCCATCGCGTAAATATGATTTTGGACATTGCTGATAAGCATGGTCGCGTGGTTGGTGTCGTTGGGCGATCAATGTTGAACGTAATCGCCCATGCGCGTAATCTTGGTTACATTAAATGCCGCGATGACCTCTTCCAACCTTTGCAAAATTTACGTCATTATCGCGACGATCAAATTCTGATTTTGACTACAGGTTCTCAAGGTGAGCCAATGTCAGCATTGACTCGGATGTCAAATTCTGGTCATAAGCAGCTCGAAGTTCGTCAAGGTGACACCGTTATCTTCTCCGCTAATCCTATTCCTGGAAATACAATTCCTGTAGTTCGCACAATCGATAGATTGATGGCACTTGGTGCAAATGTAATCTACGGAAAAGATAAAGGCATTCACGTTTCAGGACACGGCTCTCAAGAAGATCATAAAATGATGTTGGCGCTGGTGCGTCCGAAGTTCTTCTTCCCTGCTCACGGTGAATTGAGAATGCTGAGGCAGCACGCGAAGATGGCGGAAGCAATGGGCATTCCTAGCGAAAATATCGTCATTGCCGAAAATGGTGATGTCGTCGAAGTTTGCCAAGATTACATGAGAATTGTGGACAAGGTTCCTTCTGGTGTTGAACTGGTTGATTCTTCTCGCGATGGCATGGTTAACGGTGACGTATTGCGCGATCGCCAACAAATTTCGGGCGATGGCATCTTCACGATCGCTGTATCAGTTGGCTTCGATGGCAAGCTTGCCACGACTCCTGACATTCAATTAAGCGGTGTCGTGTTGCCGATGGAACGCTCACAGATTATTGTGGCAGTTGCGAAGGCGATCGATAATTCTTTAGCGAATTGCTGGAGTAACTTTGCTCGTAATGTTGGTTCTCTGGAAGTTGATTGGATTGGTCTGCGTGGTCAACTTGAGCGTGACCTCACACGTGTTTTGCGCCAACAAATGCAAAGCAAGCCAATGATCGTCTTCCTATTGCAAACGCCTCCAAATTCTACTCAATCTGCCCCTGCTCCTGCTGCAAAACCTAATGCTTTAGGTGTGACCTTAAAATCAGGTAGTGGCAAGGTGATTCCAAAAGTTGAAAATGGAATTAACGGCAATGGTAATGGTACGGCAGTAATCACTTCTGGTGAAGTTGCTACTGCTAGTGCTGGCAGACGCAAGCGCACTGCGGCAACAGTGTAAGTAAATTGAATTAACCCCACTTTGCGTGACTTTTATAGCTATCGCCAAGCATGTTAGGACACAAAACCCAAAAACATAAGGCGGCGCTCCGCGCCGCCTTATGTTTTTGGGTTTTTATTTTGCCTTAATAAAGGTGGCGACAGCTATACAAAAATATTGCGATTCATAACTTGCTGTAATCCTAGAAAGTAAGCTGTTATTGAGTGAAGCTGTAGAAACGCGCTATATTTAGCGTGTCTAATCATCGCGTGCTTCAAGCTCATGTCTGAACTCATCTGGTCTTATGTCACCCCTGGTATTCCTGACGAATTATTTGATCGCTTACCGGGAATACCCATGAGCAAATGCGAGACGCGGCTATTAATTATCGGGCAGTTACGACTCAAAGCAGATTCAGTGCTATGGGATATTGGCGCTGGCACAGGCACAATTCCGATTGAGACTGGTTTGCTATGTCCTAAGGGCAAAATTGTGGCGATCGAGCGAGATGAGGATGTTGCGGGTTTGATTGCTAAAAATTGTCAAAAATTTAGCGTGAATAATGTTGAAATTAAGATCGGTAGTGCACCAGAATGTCTCACTAGTTTAACCACTGATCCCGATCGCATTTGTATCGAGGGTGGGAGATCAGTATCAGAAATTTTAGAATATTGTTGGGAACGTTTGCAAATGAGTGGCAGGGCGATCGCCACTACCAACAGTCTTGAAGGCTTATATGCAATTTCCGAAAGTTTTGCCAAGCTGCAAGCGCGAAATGTAGAGGTTGTGCAATCATCGGTTAACCGCCTAGAGACTCGTGGTAATCGTCAGGTCTTCGCAGCCGTCAGCCCCATGTTTATTATTAGTGGCGAAAAGCTTTAAGCTAATTTGTGATCGTGACTTCTACTTTATCTATGTCAGAAGCGATCGCAGAAGATGGAGGAAATACGCGATCGCCACACATTGATCGCAGCTTATCAACAAACATTGAGGACTCAGCAAGTAAAGTCATATTGGCGTAAGCAGACAGATAAGCCTCAGAGTACTCAGCCTTTGTATTTATCGGGTAAACCTTCGTAGGTGCGGTCGTTCCCGAAAGTATATTTAGGCGACTAGGATGCTTTTGAGATTTAGGTTCAGATGCTGAAGAAACTTGATTAAGTTGAGAAATCTTCTCAGATCCAAGCATTGAGCGACGCGGAAATGGAAGTGTTGAAGTTGATTCTTCTGTAGTCGCAAATGGAGGAATCTCACTAAGGGATGCTACGCGATTAGAAGTACGAGGAGGCGTATAGTAAATTCGATCTTCATAGATGACCGCGACATCACCGCAAACCATCCGCTCAAATTCACGATTATAGCGACAGTTAGGCTCGCCCTTACGCTCCCATAGCTGCAAAATTTGGTTAACTGAGACTGCTTTATATCGTCCTTGAAATAGCGATTCGATGACAGCTTGACGCACCCATTCAGGCTTAAAATTTTCCCATGCACGAGTGAGATCCCTGATGGTATAACCACCAAGATCGAAACTGTAATGTTGCAAAAGGGCGATCGCAATATCCATTTGGGGCGACATTAGCTCAAAATATATATCAACATTCTACATTTAAAATCGAGAAATGTGAAGATCTTCTTTAAAAAACAGGCTAGTCAAAGATGACTAGCCTGTTAATTTGCATAGTTAACCAGCAAGATTGAATACCTTACTGCAAGACAAGTTTGACGTTGGCATTGCTTAGACCAGGGCGCTTTACCTCAGTCAGAGCTTTGTTCACAGCATACTTTTGATTGAGCGAGTTGATCAGATCAGTCTGATTGTGCTTTTTGGCGACACCCCAGAGATCGGCGATTAGATCGAAGGAGCCGTCAGCATTACGAGACCAACCCAAATCATAATCACCTTCTAGAGTTGCCACGATGTCGGCACGAATGCGTTGGCTGTTATAGCCACGGACATCAGCTTCAGCCTTGACAGTGATACCCAAATCGCGCAAAGACGACTTAAGGACTTCGGCATCAGTAATTTTTGTGCGAAGAGTGCTGAAATGAGACATAATGGTGTTGCTCCTGTGAATAATTGTGAACTCGATTTGTGATCTCAATTGTTAACTCGGACATGAAACATAAGAGCTTTGGTGGTTCTTACTCTTATGTTAGCTGCTAGCCTAAAGATTTTTTAATAAGATATCTTTAGAATCTAGCCTTAACTCTGCTGCCTGCAAAAACAGCAGAATAAGCTTTTTAAAACTCCATACGCTGATATTCAGCGACAGAAGTAGCGGCGGGTCTAGCCCGCATCCTTGCCCAGTCACGCAAAGCAGCAACCTGCTCAGTCATCGTGCGTGAGAGGGGAGTTGTCGATTTCACAGCCGAAATGATATCTAGCTGGGTAAACTCCCGATCTTGAGCAAAAGCTTCATACATGGCGGCGATTACCGCCTGTTCGATTTCTGCCCCCGAAAAACCATCGCTTACTTTCGATAGTTGTTCAAAATCGAATCTTTCTAATTTTTGGACATCTGGACGACGCTTGCACAGATGAATTTTAAATATATCTCTGCGTTCTTCACCGTTAGGTAAATCAACAAAGAAAAGCTCGTCAAAGCGCCCCTTGCGGAGAAATTCTCCAGGTAACTTCTCAATTCGGTTAGCAGTCGCCATCACGAACACAGGTGATTTTTTCTCCTGCATCCATGTTAAGAATGTACCGAAGATCCGCGATGAAGTTCCGCCATCAGAATCTGCCGAACCTGCGCCACCTGCAAAAGCTTTGTCAAGCTCATCAATAAATAAGATCATTGGTGAAATAGACTCGGCGACTTTAAGGGCATTCCGCAAATTTGCTTCCGATTTGCCAACAGTTGAGCCATCATAAACCCGCCCCATATCAAGGCGAATCAAGGGTAATGACCAGAGCCGCGCAGTCGTTTTGGCGATTAGGGATTTTCCACAACCAGGAACACCGAGAATCAGCATCCCTTTCGGTTGAGGTAATCCATAATTTCTAGCTTTCTGACTAAAAGCATTTGATCGCTGTTGCAACCAGTGCTTTAACTCTTCTAGTCCCCCTACGTCATTAATGTCTTCTTCATCCTCCATGTATTCGAGGATGCCATTGCGTCTAATTAGTTGTTGCTTTTCCGAAAGAACAATATCTACTTCTTCTTCGGTGAGCTTGCCATTTGTAACTTGAGCTTTGCGATAGACCTTTTCGGCTTCATCTTGGGTTAAGCCTAAGGTCGCTCTTACCAATTTTTCGCGGGTCTCAGGAGATACTTTTCGAGTGCGAACTAGTCCCAGCTGTTGATCGAGAACTTCTTCGATCGCCTTCATATCTGGTAGAGGGAAATCAAGTACGACGATTTCTTTTTCTAACTCAACGGGAATCACTTGGATCGGCGACATCAGAATAATCGTTTTCTGAGTGCCTTTAAAATTTGCGACAGCATCGCGTAAACATCGGACGATGACTGGATGATCGAAGAAAGGATGCGCGTCTTTAAAAACATAGATGGCAGGATCTTTTTGGTCAGCGCGAGTAATCCATTTTAAAGCTGCTTCTGCCGACTCGGTGTTGTGTTGGGCTGCCCCTGTTGTTTGTCCATACTCAACGATTCCGTGGGTTACAGTCCATGTGAACATCCGACGTGCTGGCTTGAGTTGAGAAATAATAGCGATCGCCCGTTCTGCTCTTTCTTCCTCTGGAGTATTGAGGTAGATCAAGGGATATTGGGCCTGAATTAAAATGCTAAGTTGTTCTTGCATATTGTAATACCGAGGTTTGTGCCTCTGTCCTCACCTTGTCTACAGAAAAAATAAGATATTTAGGGAGTTAACTTGGGATTAACTGATTGAAACTAGTTGCTCTTCATCTGTGCTATCAGCTTTGCTAACAGTAACAGGTAGAGATTGAGTACGATTGCCCCCGATCGCTAGCAGTTCACCATCTCGGATCACAACAGTTTGAGAACAGCTTGGGCAATTGTAAGTTTGATGGGTATGCCCAATACCAGAAGAATCGACAATATCAGCGTGGGCTAAGTAGAAGCTGATAGATTTTTCTGCCAAGTCTGACATCGAATCACCATCAATAGCAGATCGAATCTTAAGCTGCTGATGCAGTCGCTCAGGGAGATAAAAAGTTACCTTTTGCTTGTCTTGCATAGTGGTTTAGAGCAGTGAATACCGAGGTATGAAGTTAAGTTACAGGTAGAATCTTATACTGTCAAGGGGCTAAACTGCTATGACAGCAATATCTTAATATTTCTTTACATATTTTCTTCTCACCCAAGAAGTCGGTAGTACGGTGCTTTGCACCGTACTACCGACTTCTTGGGAATAATAACAATGAGCTTTGACGTTATAAAACCCAAAACCAAAAAAGCTGTAGCGCAAGCTGCGCCTGCGCTACAGCTTTTTGGGTTTTAAGGGTTTTCATGCTTAGCTACTTAGGAACATAATCAAGATTTACCTAGTCATAAATCTCAAATGGATTCCAACACGTTAAATAATTACGCCCAAGTTAAAGCATCCACATAAAGTCAGGTAAGTATGGACATTTATAAAAGTTGTCAATCGAATATGCTCAAGTTAGGTTGGGGAACCTTAGCAAGTATTACGGTAGCTCTAGCGATCGCTACTCCTAGTCTCGCGCAAAGTGCAATTTCGCTAGGACGGAGTTTTCGACCTGATCCTGCAACCTTGACTGGAAGTGCAAAAGGTAGCACTAGTCTTGCAAGTATTGCGGGGATTGCTGATAATTGTCGTGGTTTTGCTAATACTCAACCAAATCACACGATTACTTTGACTGATACTTTTCCTGTAATGGACTTATTGGTTTACAGCAGTAATATTAATGATGACCCAACGATGCTGGTCAAGGGGCCAAACGGCATTGTCATTTGTGCCGATGATGAGTCAGGTGGACGCAATCCACAGGCTACTGGTCGCTTGCCTAAAGGTAATTACCAAGTTTGGGTTGGTTCTAAAAATATCAATCAATCTTTTAGCTATACGTTGTCTTTGAGTGAAATACGTCAAAAATGAAATTATTAAAACTGCCGATCGCTTTAATGGGATTTGCTCTAGTGCCGATTTTGCTGTCAGTGGCTCCAGCGATGAGCCAAGAAGCCTTAAAGCCGATCTCACCGAAATTCACCCCTGATCCTCAAGTCTATTCTGGTAGTGCAGGTGGAGATTTTCCCTTGCAATCTCTAGTAACTAGTAAGGCTAATGGCGAATGCCAAGGATTGACGCAGCAGCAGCCAAATCATGCTTTGACAGTGCAGAAAGATTTTGGCTTTTTAGCTTTGAAGGTATCGGGCGATCGCGATTTGTCGCTATTAGTCAAGGGTCCTGATGGAATTTATTGCCGCAGTGGTAGAGCCACTGAGGTGTCAGGCGCTTGGATAGCGGGGAAATATGAAGTTTGGGTCGGTACAGCGAATGGCGATCGCACTTCTTATCAATTAACGCTTAGTGAAACTAATCAGTAAATCCAAAAAATGAGGAGCGCTAAGCGCTCCTCCTTTTTTGGTTTTC
>JBBRQX010000039.1:0-11538 GCA_038225745.1 Pseudanabaenales cyanobacterium
CATCGCCAATAATGACTCCGCTAGTAGCAAACCATCTGCGTATTGAGCAGCCCAGCGATCGGCGCGAAGTTCCCGCAGTAGCAATAATTCTTCCCATAGAGCTTGCGTATTTGGAAGCCAAGGCATCACTTGACGCAAACACCCGAGCCAGAAAAACCAAAATGTATCGCGGTAATATGCATGGGCGCGTTCATGCAATAACACAGCTTCGAGATGCTCAGCATCAAGGCGATCGAGCAAACCTTGGCTCACAAAAAGCTGCGATCGCCAAAAACCAATTTGAGCAGCAAATAGCATCGGCATATTTAGCAGTTTTACAGGCTCACTAATCAGGTTTACAGGCTGTAAATCAATAACGAGATTTTGGATTTTTTGTAAGGACTGCCAACCAATCCATGCTAATTGACCAGATCGAAAAACGCTATAAATCAAAAATACAAACGCGATCGCATAGTTAAGTCGTCCTGCTTGCAAACCGATCATTTGTCCTTCGGCTCCCATACACAAGACCGCGATCGCAGTCATCACGACTAATAATGGTGGCAAGACAAAGCACACTAGCGCCTTCTGCCACCGAACTTGCCAGCTTACTCGGTAAGCGTCACCGCTATTTTGACGCAATCCCCAAGCTAGGAATAGCGATCCAAATATCATCACAAAATGTACAGAGAAAAAGGGCATGGGCTTAACCTTCCTGTGATTGTTCTCGTGATTGACGCATAGTTTTGAGACGGGCAGCGATCGCTTCGAGTTTGTCCATACTGGCGCAATCGAGATCGTTGGCAAAAGCGGCGACTATGTCGGCATTGCCAATTTCTAAAAAACGATTGAGTTGGTGATAAGCAGTTAATGCTTGTGCTTCTTCGCGAGAAATTCGCGCTTGCCAATGGAGCGATCGCCCTTCTTTTTGGCAATCAATCCAGCCCTTCTGCTCCAGTCGGCGCACTACGGTCATCACCGATCCATAAGCTAACTCGCGATCGGGATTGGTCAAAATGCGATCGTGAATATCGGTTGCACTTAGCCTTTTACTGTCCCAAATAATATTCAGGATCTCAGACTCTAACGGCCCTAGCGACAACTGTTTTGGTCGATATTTTGGTAATGGAGTCATAAATCAATCCGCATTAGTTTTAGGCATACTTTAGCCACTAGATAGCAGATATCGCGATTTTAACATGTAGCGCTTTGCGCTCAAACCAGAACCAGTAAAAATTTTGCAAGGTTTGCATTGCAAACCTTTCAAAATTTTTACTGTGGTTCGTTTGATCAGAAACTGGTGTAAGAAGTACAGAGAAATTTTTAAAAGTGCCGCTTCGCGGCACTTTTAAAAATTTCTCTGGGTTTTATGACCGCGCAAAGCGCTGTAACTAGACAATATTTCTGCAAAGATTAACGGTACGATGGCATGTGAAGGCTAAGAGAATTGTATGGTGCATCAACTGCCAACTGGCGTAAAAGATTTACTTCCCCTAGATGTTGCTCAAAAGAGTTGGATCGAAAGTCGTGTGCAACAGGTTTTTCAGTCATGGGGCTATCAACGCATTATTACCCCAACTGTCGAACATCTGCGATCGCTTACCGCAGGCGGAGCCGTCGATCCTGAATCGGTAATCCAACTGCATAGCAACAGCATCGATATTTTAGGCTTGCGTCCCGAATTTACCGCCTCGATCGCCCGCGCTTATGCTGCTCGTTTGGGGCAGAATGTAGCAACCTGTCCGCAGCGACTTTATTACAATGCCAATGTGTTTCGGCGCAGAGCGAATAATACATCAGAAGAGTCCTTTCAAGCAGGCGTAGAGCTACTAGGCGCGTCAGGTTTGCTAGCCGATGGCGAGATCTTGATGCTCTTAGCCGCAAGCCTCGATCGCGTAGAATTGCAAAATTGGCAAATCATCCTTGGCGATGCCAGATTAACAGGCGCATTGCTCGACCTACTGCCAGAGCAATATCGCGCCAAAGTGCGGCAATGTCTCGCTAGTCTTGATCGCATTGCCATCACCGAGATGGATTTACCCACCGATGTCAAAGGCTATGCCCTCGAACTAGTCGATCTGCGTGGCAATCCCAAAGATGTCTTGAGTCGCTTAGCGAATAGTGCATGGACATCAGGATTAACAGGTGAAATTAATTACCTGAAGTCGTTAATCGATCTCTGGGAAAGTACGGGACTAACTTCAGGCGATCGCCTGATTCTCGATCTCAGCTTTATGCAGACCTTTGACTATTACACAGGTATTATTTTTGAAGTTGCTTGCAATAATTATGTTGTCGCTCAAGGCGGACGTTACGATCGCCTTCTCGGTGTCTACCATCCCCAAAATGTCAGCTATCCCAGTGTTGGCTTTTGCCTCAATCTTGAAGACTTACAACAAGCATTGCAATCTCGATTACCGCAAACTCTCTCGATCTCTAGCTGCTTAGTCGTTGCTAAGACTCCTGACGCAATGCAAGCCGCCTTTGCCCACGCCGCCTTGTTACGCCAAGATCCAGATATGGAAGCGATCGAGTTAGAGCTAGAATTTCGCGATGAGGAATTAGTGCGCGATCATGCGCGATCGCGTGGTATTTCGCAAATTGCGTGGGTAAATAATGACGGTGCGATCGCGTCAGAAACAATAATTTAAAAAATATTAGGAAACGCTAAGCACTTCCTTTATTTTTTTACTTAAAGAATTCCTGTTAAATTTGGAGAACTTGAGGTAATCTATTCAACCAATCATCAATTTTGGTTCGCCTGAATGAGATTTCCAGAGACTGCAAAATCGGGTACGAGTTTGGCTTTTAGCTTAGGACTGATTGGGGCGATTGTCGCATCAGGCTGGTACTACGTTATTTTGCCTTATCAGAAACATCCCCAAAGACCTGCTTTTGCAAACGATCTTAAAGCTGCACCTGCCCCAAAATCGCCGATCGCCGAAATTATAGTACAACCAATCCCTCAGCCAACGGTCAAAGCTAGACCCAAAGCTAATGATGCAAAATATCAGGGCAAAGTAAATGCCAGTATTGGTCTAGTGTTTCGCGCCGATCCCAGTCAGTCTGCCAAGAATGTTGGTGGTGCAGACTTTAACACCAAAGTTGCGGTAATAAAAGAAACTCCTGATCGCGAATGGCTTTATGTCAGAAATGAAAACACCAAAGAAGAAGGCTGGGTGAGAGTTGGCAATATCAGAAAAGATTAAGAGAGAGACCTTGCATAGCGAGGTCTCTGTAAAGCGGTGTAAAAACAAAAAATTTTATGGCAAAAGTAAGGCACAGATATCGCAATATGTAGCGTGGATAGCTGCACCTCACGACCTGCCTCATTTCATGGGGGAGCATGAATAACGAGGCATTCTTTAGAATATGCAAGGTCTATGGCGATCAATATATTTGTGACTCAACTATTTTCATCGAGGCTCAACTACATACGCATATCCCTTTGCATATATATCTGACAAAAAACAACTCATGAAAAATCTAGTCAATAAAGACTACTTTCATGAACATATTTATTTGGTTGGATAAATTCTTTGTTTATTCCCACTAAGTCAGAATAGCATATTTGCAAACAAGTTCTGCAAAAGAAAACGGCGCTTCGCACCGCATTTTTTTATGAGTACAGCCTATCAAGAGTTTGCGTAATCCAGATAATTTTTTGAAAGTGCCGCGAGGCGACACTTTCAAAAAATTATCTGGGTTTTATGTCGGCGCAAGGCGCTGTATGCGTGTTGGGAGTCGTCAAGATGAGCATCGATATAGAGTAACCATGCGATCTAAATTTTTACTCGGATCGCGTAGCAAAAATGGTAGATGACCGACAGGCGGAGACTTGAAATTGGGTTGACGACCTTCGATATATTCCCAGCGAGAAGTTTGACGGTTGTATGCAGTATCGATCGCCAGTTCGCCAGATGGACTAATCCAACCAATATTTTCGTAAGTTTTGCGAATATCTTTAACAAGATTTTCATAAATCTTGTTCTGAGCCGTCAATCCCTGCTTACCATTACTAGCTTGCGTCCATAACTGATCGATTAAGACCAAGTCAGCACAAGTAATGCGATTAAATTCATCAGGATGAAATGTACCGTCAGCATAAGATTGACGGCCTGCGGCTTTGAGCAGTAGTAGATAAGTTTCATTATCCGCAGCTTTCCAGTTTTTTTCTTTGAGATAGATGTTCAGTTGCTCATAACTAGCTTGGCGATCGGCAATAGCTGTCGCTGAAGGCTGTGGTGAAGAAGAAATTACGGGTGTGGGGTTATTGCTGGGTAAAATATCACTTTTAAAAGGGTTCCAGCCTGTAGTAAACAAGTAAATCCCGCTAGCTAATATTAATAAGGCGATCGCTGATGGCAATAAGAGAGGATTTGATAGAGGCTTTGGCTTAATCTCTCGATCATCAATAATTCTGGGAGAATCTGTACTTAATTTTGGTAATTTTGCGATGTCCCTTAGCACCTCGTCAACAGTCTGATAGCGATCGCGTGGATTGCAGCGCGTCATCCGATCTAAAACTGCGGCAAACTCTCGCCCAACTTTGGCATAACTGCGCCAGTTAATTTCATTGTCACGATCCCTCGGAAATTGACTAGGATGTTTACCTGTAAGCGCTTGCAGGGCAAGCATTCCCAAAGAATAAAGATCACTATTAGATACGGATTGACCGCGTTCTTGTTCATAGGACATATAGCCAGGTGTGCCAATTGGTAATGTCACCCTCGCTTTGTGATGGGCGCTAGCAACTTCCATTTGTACTTGCTTGACCGTGCCGAAATCAATCAAAACTAGCTTGCCATCACTATGGCGACGAATTATGTTACTGGGCTTGATGTCACGATGAATGACATTGTACTTATGGACAAATTGTAGAATTCCTAAAACTTCTTTGACGATCTGAGCGACTCGCGCTTCTGCCATTTGACTGCCAGGAGACATTTCCGTACTGAGTGGATGTCCCGCAATAAATTCTTGAACGAGATAGAATTCTTTGTTCTCTTGAAAATATGCATAAAGTTGGGGAATCAGATCGTGTTTTCCCAGTTCTTGCAGGGTTTCGGCTTCAGCTTTGAATAGTTCTAGCGCCTTCTGGGTAAAAACGGGATCGTCAATGGTGGGGTTCAGATGCTTAACCACACATTGGGGGTTTTTGGGCAAACGGGTATCTTCAGCAAGATAAGTTTGCGAAAAACCTCCTTCTGCCAATTCTTTAACAATGCGATAGCGGCGATCAAGTAGCTTGCCTAGCATAGTCAAATTATAAGCTAGCGAGTAAACCCTAGTTTATTTTGACAGCTAGATTACCCATCACGTTGTCCTATAATTACCATAATTGATAGCTGCAAAAGATTATCTGAGTTCTATGGCAGCGCAAAGCGCTGTAGCGCTTTGTGAGCTAAGCAGAACCAAATAATTTTTTAAAGTCATTTGTGAAATTATTTGGCTACAAAATTACTAAACTAATTTATTTATGAAAAATTTTATCCAAAATCTGCTTCGCTATCCCCAATTTTTAGTGTTAATCACTGGCGGAGTTCTATCTATGGTGATTGCCCCGCTTATTTCACTACTCAAAAAACCTGTAACCGCGATCGCTGCAATCGTCGCGATCATGAGTGGGTTTATTGGTGTATCCCTAGTATTAAGAGCTATGCTAGGGCTAGACATCGCTTAGCATATAGCTCCTCAATGTGCGATCGCCTTATATTCACTCTAGAGACAACGATCTCCAAAAACTCAATTTTCTTAAATTTCTTAAAATTTTCTGTGTAAGTACAAATCTATGGCTACTACAAGACGAGTTGCTCGTGTCGCCGAATTAATTAAGCGAGAAGTCAGCAATATGTTGCTGAAAGACATTAAAGACGATCGCGTAGGTATGGGCATGGTCAGCGTAACCGATGCCGAACTATCAGGCGATCTTCAACATGTGAAAATTTTTGTCAGCATCTATGGTACTGAAGAAGCAAAGCAACAGACCATGGAAGCCTTAGCCTCGGCAACTAGCTTTATTAAACGTGAAGTTGGTCAAAGACTATCATTGCGCCGCGTCCCCGAAGTTACATTCATTGAAGATCAATCCTTTGAGCGCGGTGTCAAAGTTTTATCACTGATCAATCAACTCAGCCGAGAACGGGAAGAAAAGGAGACAGTTTCAAGTGATTGAGTTGTTTAAAGCGGGTGGTTGGGTCATGTACCCACTCTTGGCTCTATCAGTATTTACCTTAGCGGGGATCATGGATCGTTTGATCTTTTGGTTTGGCATCTTCAGGCAAGAACAAAAAACTGCAGAAAATATTTTGACGATCGCCCGCCAAGATCTCAAACAAGGGGCGATCGCAGCTGAGCAATCCTTAAATATTCCTGTGGCGAGATTTCTGTACGCTCCCTTAGCATTAGAACAGCCAGAACCTGAGCTTTTTCGCCTCGCTCTCGAAAGTACAGCCGATGAAGAATTAGCAAACATGCTCAAGGGCGAACAACTACTGGAATCAGCGATTACCCTCGCGCCCTTATTAGGACTATTAGGAACGATTACAGGATTAATCAGTTCATTTGGTTCACTCAAAATTGGCGATGTGGCGGCGAATACCAAGTCGGGATCGATAACTCAAGGTATTGGTGAAGCATTAATTACGACTGCCGCAGGTTTAATTATCGCAATTTTTACATCATCATTTCATCGTTTATTTTTGGCATTTCAAGACCAACAAAGCAAACTTTTTATGAAGTGTGGTAATCAGTTAGAGCTACTCTATCGCCAACAATGGCAACAGAAAAAATCTCGCCTATAGTAAAGAATATTGGAATGGCAATTAACTTAGGCTATTTCGCCACTTTGCTAATTGAGCTTTAGTAGCACTATCAATACGATTGCCCAGTAAGGTGTTTGTATTTGCCTTTTGATTTTTTTGGCGACTTTGCACCGATCGCATAGTTGCCTCTACTTCTTGTTCAAAGGCAGTTGCCGATAACCATTCAGCCCCGAAGCCCACGGCAGTGAGTTGCTGAGCGCGATCGGAAGTGACGACAATAATCCGTTTTAAATGCCTGAGCGGATCGCGTCGATATTTGCCACACTGACGCTCGATGTAAGTATCCGCAGTTTCGTTATGATCGGTGAAATATAATTTTAGGTTTTTTGTGATTTTTTCAGCTTTCGCGGGAGTCGCCTGCACATAAGCATCAAATACTAGCGTCGTTTTATAACCGTGATAAGCGCTAAAGTTGACCATCGTCTCAGTTAAATGCGATCGCGCAATATCAAACCCTTGCAGATCTCTCATCGCTTGCAAGTGTCGCCACAGCCCAATCACGTTATAGCCGTCCACCAACATAACTGGTGGATGTTCCGAAGACATAATGGTAAACCGCTAGATAGAATTGGTTACTTTAATTCTGACACTACATCTTAACAAATGTTCAATTTTTTAGTACAAAAAACCAAGAGTTAGCGTTGCGGCGCTCCGCGCCGCAACGCTAACTCTTGAAGTATCACGGACGGCAGATCGCGATTATTTTAATGTTGGTAGCGATCGCGCGATCCATCTCAACACATTAAACTCAGGAGCCTTAGTGTCATAATAAGGCAGATGTATTAAACGAATTAAACCTCGAACGGTAATGGCGAAAAATCCCTCTGTGGCGGCAAACAGTCAAGTTGATAAGTCTGCGATCGCCCAATCGGCAAAGGCTCAAGCCGCAAAAGCTAGCATCAGCGCCGAGAAGAAAAAGGCTCTTGATGCGATCATGCAAAAGATCGAGAAAGATCATGGCAAAGGCGCGATTATGCGTCTGGGTGATGCCACAAATATGCGCGTTGAAACCGTTCCTAGCGGAGCCTTACCCCTCGACCTTGCCCTTGGCGGCGGCTTACCGAAAGGACGGGTAATTGAAGTCTATGGGCCAGAAAGCTCAGGTAAAACTACCCTAGTGCTGCACGCGATCGCCGAAGTCCAAAGACGCGGCGGCATTGCCGCATTCGTTGATGCCGAACATGCCCTCGATCCGACCTATGCGGCGGCTGTGGGCGTTGATATTGATAACTTGCTAATTTCTCAGCCCGACTCAGGCGAAATGGCTTTAGAAATTGTCGATAACCTCGTGCGATCAATGGCAGTAGACATCATTGCGATCGACTCAGTGGCGGCGCTTGTCCCCCGCGCTGAAATCGAAGGTGAAATGGGCGCGTCCCATGTTGGCTTGCAAGCGCGTTTGATGAGTCAAGCCCTACGCAAAATTACTGCTAATGTCGGCAGATCCAACTGCATCGTCATTTTCTTGAACCAATTGCGCCAAAAAATTGGCGTGACCTATGGTAGCCCTGAAGTCACAACAGGCGGAACAGCGCTGAAGTTTTATGCCTCAGTCCGTCTAGATATTCGCCGTATCCAAACCCTAAAGAAGGGTACGGAAGAATATGGGATTCGCGCCAAGGTCAAAGTCGCCAAAAATAAAGTTGCCCCACCTTTCCGCATTGCTGAATTTGATATTATTTTCGGTAAAGGCATTTCTGCCGTCGGCTGTTTAGTCGATCTTGCCGAAGAAATGAGCATTATCGTGCGTAAGGGCGCATGGTATAGCTACCAAGGCGACAATATCGGACAAGGGCGAGACAACACGATCAAATACATGGAAGACAAGCCAGAATTTGCTCAAGATATCGAAAAGCAGATCCGCGAAAAACTATCCGCAGGCGTAGCAGTCTCGGCGACTAAGGTTGTTCCTGAAGAAATTGAGCCTGAAGATGAAGATGACGATGCAGCACCAGAAGACTTCTAACTATCGCTGCCGTCAAGTATGTTAGGACATAAAACCCAAAAAGAGGATACGGCGCAGAGCGCCGCATCCTCTTTTTGGGTTTTGGTTTGTTTTAATACAAGTAGCGATAGCCACAACTAAAGAAAGGGCGCAAAGCGCCCTTTCTTTAGTTAAAAACTAACATTTCTCTAATTAGCCATTTATTATCTTTTTTCACCAAGTCATATTCAACCGTATAGCTAGCATCATCTTTTGATGCACTGCGATCGAGTTCGCCATTATTAAAGTAATTGCGCGACTCGGAGATTTTGGCGACTACTTTAGCTTTGCTATCACCATCAGCTACGACTTTATCGACTTCGCTAGATTTGATTTGGTACTGCAAATAGGAATTACTCGCCTTGAGTTCTTTAGCGCGGCCCTTCCAATCACTAAGAGCGGGATCGATCAAAATTTCTTCTAAAAGATTGTCTTCATAGGTTTTGCCAAGCGCTTTCGATTTTGTCGTCTGCCAAGTTTCGATCACTTTGGTTGCAGTTTCTTTTTCTAATGGACCTGGCTGAGCAATCGGTGCTGAATTGTTTTCTTTGATTGCTTGCACTAAAGTTGCGAGCGGTTTTTCTAAGGTCAACACCTCTGGACGCGGTGAACCACTCAAGGAGCGAAATGCCCAAACAACTAGCCAAATAGAACCACCGAGTAGGGCGATCGCCATAGCAACCACCGCTACTAAACGACCGACATTAAATTTTCGCTTCGATGGCGCTGCCTGACTTGATACGCGGCTCTGAGATGGGCGTTTAATTTCTCTAATCGCTTCATTAATGTTTCGGGTAGGCTGTAGATTATTGGGAAGACGAGAGTTAGGCAGATCTCGCGATAGATTGCCACTACCGTTATTAGCATTGGGGTAAGGTGATCGCTCGCTCACAGAGGGCATGGAGCGCTGAAAGCGGTTAGGGGTTTCAGGTGCATAGCTAGAAAGTTTTGGCTCAGTCATGTCGCTATTCGCGGGACTGACATCAAAACTACGACCCACGGGCGGTGCATCATCTAAAGGTGCTATTGGCAAACCACCCACAGGCGAACTCCATTCCGATGACATACCTGTAGTCGGCAATTCTTCAAGATATGCTTGCACCTGCTCATCGGCAAAATAATCCTTGAGCGATACAATTTGGCTCATCAAATCGCGAAAATGGGGGTATACCTCTTCTTGCATCCACCGCTCGCTATACAGACATAGACCCGGAAGTAGATCGGGCGCACCTTCAGAATTTTGACGAATAAAAGCGATCTGATCGTCTTCACTGCTCTGCTCGATCGCCACACTTGCCTCTTCAGTTTGACCAAGCAGTAAAGCACATACCGCTTTTTCTAAATAAATATCCTGCTTCGCGCTGAGTTTAACTAATAAGCCCTTAGCCCGACGAATCAGTGCAGGCTGGCGTTGTGAAAAACCACGCGCAATTAAGGCATATACCGCCAAATAAGTCGCAACCGAAGATGGGCGACGCGCTTCATCTTCAAACAAAGTTTGCTGCTCGATCGCGGTCATATAGCTGCGTAATTGCTGAATAAACCGCAAAAAATCATCAATACCAAGGCTGGAATAGTCATTACCTGAGCCATCGATGCCGCGCCGCGCATCCAACATTTCTTGCAAAAGTGCCATACCTTTGCGATGTTCTTCAGTGTGATTGTCAGGGGTTGCTAACAATTCGAGGATGCGATAGGGACGGAGGCGAAATAGATCGGCTTGGATTTCGCTACGAATACTGAGAAATAATCCTTCGCGCAATAAGATTTCTTGAGCCGCTTCTAGTGATGTTGCCGCAGCCTCATATTGTCCTTGTTTCCAATACTCGCGACCAAGATCTAGAAAAGAAAGCGATACAGAGAGAAGTAAATCAGGATCGTGAGGGGAGATTCGGGCGGACTGATGCTCGGCTTCGTCAGGGTCGTAATAGGGCTTGGCGAGGGCAAGAACTTTCTCGGATTCGCCGAGTTCATACAAAATCAGTAATAGCCCTGCAAAGTCTTTTTCGTCAGCTTCAACCTGAGGCGGCATGGTTAAAACTGGTCGATCGCTATCTGGCTCATCTACAGCACTAATTGCACTTGTACTGCGATCGCTCAGAGTTTCATAAGCTTTGTCAATAATGCGCTTGCGAGAGGCGATCGCCGCATCAGAATATTCTCGCCTTGGCATAGAGAGCAAGCGATCGCGATGGGCTTGATGAATTTTGTCTAGCCCTGACAGATGTGTCAAACCAAGGATGGGATAACAGTCTAGAGGAACTCTCACTTTGCTTTTCTATCCAAAACTTCAGTAGAAGATGCCGATCTGAACGCCGATAATGACAACCTGTTTGCCTCTCAAAAAAAGATACTCCGTATCTAACGCGCTGAAGACATTAAACGCCCGAATTATACACTAAGTTAGAGAAATAAAACCAAAAAAGAGAAGGCGGCGCTCTGCGCCGCCTTCTCTTTTTTGGTTTTTAAGAATAAAGGGCGATCGCTTTATCGATGGCTAATTTCTGATTGAGGCGGGTTTGATAAGCTTGCAATTCTTTGGCTTTGAGGCCACTAATTATGCAAAAGCTATCAACGTCAATGCCCCGCCCTAGCATTTCGATGCACCAAGTATGCCGCACTTGATCAATTGTCAGGGGTGAGTTATCGAGATTGCGATAGGGTTGTGTCCAATGTTCCCACAGTTGTTTGATCGATTCTAAAGTCAAAGGTTGGCGATCGCCACTAAGAAACATCAGTTCAATATCATCA
>JBBRQX010000040.1:0-11520 GCA_038225745.1 Pseudanabaenales cyanobacterium
AATAAAAAAGGCTTGCGAATTATGCCTTATAAAAAAATAGATGCAGCGCGAAGCGCCGCATCTATTTTTTTGGTTTTCGTTTGCTTTAAGCGATAGCTATAAAAGCCCTACCGCCCCACCTAGCAACACAATAATCGTCGTAATTGCTAAGGGATGCATAAATAAAGCCCAAATATTGGGAATTTTGATTCCTTCACAAAGTGGAAATACGAAACTAGCGATCGCGGCATTAATCGCTAAAAAGCAAAATACCCATAGAGGAACAAATCGCAAATTCAGCCCAACTAAGGCAATCCAAACAAATATATTCGCGATCGCCACAATACCAACGCCCTGAACCCAAGCTTTCCCAGATTCAATCGGGCGATTTGGTGACATCCATACCAGTCCCATCCATGTTAGTGCTGCCAATAAACCACAGGCGATCGCGTCATAAAAAAAGCGCATATATTTTTTGTGCCTCGCTAGTTAGTTAAGATTTTGAAAAGTAGCGATCGCCTTAACCGCCATATCCCACAACTTGGCACGTTAGCTATTGTTAATACCTCTTCTTAGTATACCTAATTTGTATCCTAGCGATTGAGGCTCGTCGCTCAAACTCTTAATTAGCTTTTTTAACTGGATATTTAGCTCATATAGTGTTTTCTTCTCAAGCATTTTATAAATATCTCTGCCTAATAAATAGGTGTGTCCGTCATTGAAATCGACTGCACCACTAACGAGTTCATCAGTAAGTTCATTATAAACTCGACCATCATCTTCATATTTTGACAAAATAAACTTGATATCTTCTAAGTCTTTTTTAGTGCGATCGCCGCGATCGCTCCAAGCAAAAATTTTGAGCACGACAAAAGCTGGTAAATCGATTATCTTGATTTCCAAATCATCAATGTTAGTAGTTTTAGCCGACATCAGGGCTTCAGCAAAACCAAAAACGTTCATAATATTACCGCTATCAGACCAGTAAATTTGTTGATCGGGTTCTCCAATCGCTCCAAAAGGTACAATATCAACTTCAATATCCGTTTGAATATGAATCAATTTCTGAGCTTGATTTGTCTCTTTAAATCGAGGAGGATCACCACCTATTAGAATTTTATGCAGTTTTCGATAAGTTTCCCAGCTATCTATAGATATGGCAACATCCCAATCTGTGGTTGTTCTACCCTCTCCAAACTTCTGATCGAACATTATTAATCTAGCTCCTCCACCGATTAGAATCATTGACAGATCTAATGCACTGAATACAGCTACTAGCTCAGATAAAACTTGTTTGTCTTTAGGATCAATCATTCCTTTGTGCTATTTCTTCAATATAGCGATCATAAATAAGTACAGCAGTTTCTTTTAATCGACTATCGCTACTTCTCATTAGTTCTGCATGAATTAGTAATGGATTAGCAATATTATTTTCAAATAGTCCAAACTTTCCCTTTTGATGGTTTTCGTCACCGAAATTTTGAAGCATTATAATTTTCCCTTCAGGATCAGGCTTTAGCTTTAATTTCAAGGCTAAAAATAGACTTTTATTTGTATTTAAGTGCAACGTTGCGCCAATAGGACGAATATAGTTAGTTATCATTGAGGCAGCAAGTTCACCACCAATTAGATAGCCATATTCCTTGGCATTTTCTTTAAGCTGATTTTCTATATCAGAAAAATTTCTATTTTCGATAGGAAGAAACGTTTCGATCAATAATTTTGCACGTAGCCTTTCAGCATAGCCTAACTCCCATCTCTCAAGGAGTCTCATATAATTATTGATTTTATATCCTCCTTGCTTTTGTCTGATGTATTCTAAGTCTTGGAGTTTTTTTAATGTTATTTTTACAGTTTTTGGGGTAACGCCAGCGATACGGGCAATTTTTTCATAAGCACTTTCTCCTGTTGCGAATAGTTCAGGTCGCTCAAGCAAAACATACATTACTTGCAAAGCTGCCGCAGTAATCTCTAAAGATTTATTTGTGCTTTCCTTTGTAGCTTGGTTACGAACCAAAATATAAACCTCTGGACTATTGAGATAAATGTTACCGTCAACATCAATAAACTCAATATTATGATTTAAAAGTTGATCGACAACCAAACTAGATAAGTTGCGTGTGATAAGTAAAGGTCTTTGTCCGAGCTTTAGTCTTTTACCTAAGTTAGTAAAATATTCTAAAGTTTGTCCAACGATATCATTAGTAAGTCCAGTTTTGATTTCACACACATAATCAGTCGCATGATGAGAAGTGCTAATTGTTAACTGTCCATCTGCTAAAACTTCGCTAGAAAAATAAGACTCTCCTTGAATAGTTGCCTGAATATTGGGTAGTGTTTCAAGATAAGCAAGGCATTTTTGGAACAGTGGATTTTTGGGTTGCATACATTAACTTCCCATTTAATTACAACATATAGCTATCGCCAGTCTTGTTAGGACATAAAACCCAAAACCAAAAAAGCTGTAGCGCACGCTGCGCGTGCGCTACAGCTTTTTTGGTTTTAAGGTTTTTTTTGCCCAACTACTTAACGAGATTAATTAAGATTTTGAAAAGCGGCAAAAGGAAGTGCGGCAGCGATCGCCTTTGGCATCGCTCCAACTAAAGCCTTAACCGCCATATCCCACAACTTCGCAGGTTCAAGATCTGCACCGAGCATTTGCCAGATTCGCATAATTTCCTCAGTATGGAGGCGATTATCTTCAGTGAGCGCTAGCAAAATACGGCGGCGGATATATGCGCCATCTTTAGAAGTTAGGAATTTGAAGCCAACACTTGCTGTCGGCATGATGTCAAATTCGCCGTCTGACTTGGCGATCGCCAATAAATTCTCTAATCTAGCCCATTGGAATTTCTCATCTTTAAAGAGAACTTCCAATAATCTTGACCGCAAGCTATCGGATTCATCAGTGAGTAAGCGTCTTGCCACATAGGGAAAGGCAACTTGCACGATTTGAAATTCGGGATTGAGGCTAAGGGCAACGCCTTCTTGAGTAATCACAGAACGAATGATTAGGGCAAACTTGGCGGGTAAACAGAAGGGATAATCGTACATCACCTTAGAGAAGCGATCGGTCACAACTTTAAAATTGAAGTCCTTCACCTTCTCGGACATGATATCGCCTAGCACTGATTCGAGAGCATTCACAATTGGCTTCATCTCGATATCTGGCTGTAAGAACCCAAGTCTCACATAGTCTTGACCAAGCTCGTCATAATCCTTATTTAGCAAATGCACGACTGAATCAACAATTTGCTCTTTGGTGGTGAGATCCAACTGATCCATCATTCCAAAATCGATATATGCCATCTTGCCATCATAGGTAGCAAAGAGGTTTCCAGGGTGCGGATCAGCATGAAAAAAGCCAAATTCGAGAAGTTGACGTAAACCAGACATCACGCCAATGCGGACGAGATTATCGGTATTGAGTCCCGCCGATTTAATCTGATCGATTTCAGTAAGCTTGATGCCATTGATCCATTCCAAAGTCAGGACTTTATGGGTGCTGTACTGACGATAAATAGATGGAACTTTGACATCAGGATCGTTTTTAAAATAACCAGCGAAGCGCTCCGCGTTAGTAGCCTCGTGGACATAGTCGATTTCTTCAAATAATTTCAAACCGAACTCATCCACGATCGCGCCCAAACTGTTACCAAGATTAAGCGGTAACAATGGCCCTAGCCAGCCAGCAATCCCACGCATGATGTAGAGATCGAGGGTCAATGTCGGAACTAGGGTGGGGCGTTGCACCTTCACCGCCACTTCTTCGCCAGAATACAAAGTCGCTTTGTAAACTTGTCCTAAACTTGCCGCCGCAACTGGGTTTTCAGAAATAGTTTGATAAACCTGATTAATGGGCTTGCCTAGTTCAAACTCAATGATCGCAAAGGCTTGAGCGCTAGAAAATGGTGGCAATTGATCTTGAAGCTTGGTTAGCTCCTCTAAAAAGTCCACACGAACTAAGTCGGGACGAGTGGATAGCGCCTGTCCAACTTTGATATAGGTTGGCCCCAGCACCGTAATAATCCGCCGTAACTGTTCGGCAAGCTTCGGTTGACTTACAGTATTACCAGTCAGGACATCCCAGCCAAAAGCTAGTCCAAAACTGACTGCAAAATAAATTATTTTAAAAATCCGACCAATCGCTAACCAAGGACGACGACCGTAATATTCGGCATTGGCTTTAGCATCGTAGCGATTTAGCTGCTCAAGGGGATGCTGACTCACGCTGATAAATACCTTTTTTTATATTCTACTAACTTAACAGTATACAAAACTACATAATGAACTTGTAACAATTTTTTAACTACAGTCATGAATAACGCTCTCAAACGCACGCCGCTTTACGATCTTCATGTCAGTTCTGGGGCGCGATTAGTAGAATTTGGCGGCTGGGAGATGCCTGTCCAATATACAGGACTGGTCGCGGAACATAATGCCGTGCGATCGCAGGTCGGGATGTTCGATGTGTCCCACATGGGCAAGTTTGCAATTTCAGGAGTCGGGGTACTAGAAACCTTGAACAAACTCGTGCCATCCAATTTAGGACGGGTAAAAGTGGGGCAAGCTTTTTATACGGTTTTATTAAATGAGCAAGCAGGAATTATTGATGACGTAATTTTTTATCGTCATGAGCCTGATGGCGATCGCGAAAATTGGTCAGTAATCGTCAATGCTTCAACCACCGACAAAGATAAAGCTTGGTTGCAGCAACATTTGGGCGATCGCCTAATCGATAATTCAGATTCGCAAACCTTGATCGCCGTTCAGGGCAAAACTGCGATCGCGACTTTACAAGATCTCATTGTTTCTGATCTCTCCAAGTTACCGCGTTTGCGATTTGGACATGCTTATACAGACGTTTTAGGTGTACCTAGCTTCGTAGCACGGACAGGCTATACAGGTGAAGATGGCTGCGAAATCATGACCGATATCGAAACAGGCAAAGCGCTTTGGCAAAAACTGCTCGATCTTGGTGTAGTTCCCTGTGGATTGGGTTGTCGTGACACATTGCGACTCGAAGCGGGAATGCATCTCTATGGACAGGACATGAACGAGACAATCACGCCTCTCGAAGCCGATCTTAATTGGATTGTGCATCTCAAAGAGAAAGGTGATTTTATCGGACGTGCAGTATTGGAAGATCAGAAACTAAATGGAGTCCCCCGCAAACTAATCGGTCTGGAACTGGAAGGTCGGAATATTGCCCGTCATGACTATCCGATTCGTTTTGAAGGCGAAACCATTGGCATTGTTACCAGTGGCACGATGTCGCCAACTTTAGGTAAAGCGATCGCCTTTGGTTATGTCCCGCTCGAACTCGCAAAAATTGGTCAAATCCTCCAAGTTGAAATCCGTAATAAAGAGTTTCCTGCCAAAGTCACCAAGCGGAACTTCCTTTAAAGAAACAAGAATAAGGGGCTTAAGCCCCTTGTTTGTTAACATCTTCAAGCTCACACAAAACCAGAATCGCGGTGAGATTGTCGTGACCATTGACGCTATTCCCTAACTCAATCAAATTATCTAAACCAGTTTGCAGATCTATTTCCTTATTTAAAATTGGTAATAGATGAGTCTGCCAATTCTCCTCGATCGCATCGTTATCACACAAACCATCAGAACATAATAAAAATAAAGTTGGCTCAGTCAGCGCAAAAAACTGAATCGTAGGATCTACGCGATCGCTAGGATTTGGCCCTAATGCTTGAGTGAGTTGATGAATATCAGGTCTAGACAGTGCAACTTCAAGCTCTATACCAAGATCGAGTAATTGATTGAGAACTTCATGATCGCGAGTTATCTGTTCTAATTTTGGTTCTAAATCTGGACTGTTTGTCACTTTATAAATTCGGCTATCACCAACATGAGCGATTACCACATCCAAATCGTGAATCGCCAACATCACCAGAGTTGTTCCCATTCTGCCAAGAGACTGCCGTTGCTCGGTTTCATTCTTAGCAAAAATCTCCTGATTTGCATTGCGGATAATCTCATTCAGCTTCTTCTCACCTGATAAAGTATCGATCCAAAATGGACGAAACTGCTCTGTAATTGAATTAACCGCGATCGCACTCGCAACTTCACCGCCGTCGTGTCCGCCCATGCCATCGCATAACACAAATAACCCGCGATGACTGCGATCGCTGATTTGGCTTTTTCCATCAATGCTACGAGTTTGGAAAATCGCTACAAAATCATCCTCGTTGCGATCGCGTTGCACCCCCACATCAGTCTTGGCAGCATAGCCTATAGCCTGTAAGTGCTTTGTGGAAGCGATAACCATCGGTATTTCTGGATTGACATCGTAAAAATCTTCAGAGTTTGATTCTAGGGCTAATTCTTCTGGAACTAATTGCTCTGGTGGTATCTCTGCCTCACTTGCTACTTGAGAAGATGCTAAGTCTTCTATCTGAATTTTTATCTCTTCTAACATACCCTCTAAATTTACAGGCTGTGTGATCACAGAAGGAAGTTCCATTGCTTCATCGCCAAGAATATTTAAAGTGATATCTAGAGAAGTATTTATAGGGATTTCAATAGATATTTTGCTGCCACAAAATTGACAAAATTGATAGCTATCAGGGTTTTCGAGTTTACAACTAGGACAGATGCTCATAATTATTTTAAGTATTATTCTAAATTGATACAATGCGATGAATTAAGCTGATAATAGAAAAATAAACAAGAATTAAGGTAATTGCAGCCATGACTGATTCTACCAGACTCAATCCCGCCGATGAGATCGTTCTTGACCGAGATTTTATGACGCTCTCACAGCATGTTCTTTCACAGTTTGGGACATTTTCTGGCGAGGCTTACGACTTGAGCGCATTGATGGGGCGAATTGGTTTAGCAGGTAAAACGATCGCCCGCCATCTTAGCCGCGCAGGTTTAGTCGAAAATGTGCTTGGCGTAACAGGTGAGGTAAATGTCCAAGGTGAAGCGGTGAGAAATATGGATCGCTACGCTAATCGTGTCTTCCTCCGCGCTTTCGAGCAGAGTGGCTTAGTTTGTCGCCTTGCTTCTGAAGAGATGGAAAAACCCTATTACATTCCAGAGAATTGTCCCATTGGTCGCTATACACTGCTTTACGATCCGATTGATGGCTCTAGCAATATTGACGTAAATTTGGCGATCGGTTCCATCTTCTCAATTCGTCAACAAGAAGGAAATGATGAGTCTGGAGAAGCCCTAGACTTATTACAGTCAGGGCGCAAGCAAATTGGGGCTGGCTATATCCTCTATGGTACAAGCACAATGCTAGTCTATTCGCTGGGAAATGGCGTTCATGCCTTCACTCTCGATCCTAGTATTGGTGAATTCATTCTCTTTCAAGAGCATATTCATATTCCCGCTAAAGGTTCTATTTATAGTGTTAACGAAGGCAACTTCTGGCAATGGGAAGAGCCAATGCGCGAATATGTGCGACATATTCATCTCCAAAAAGGAAATACAGCGCGTTATTCAGGGGCGCTAGTTGCCGATATCCATCGGATTTTGTTTCAGGGTGGCGTGTTCCTTTATCCAGGTATGGTCGGTCATGAGGATGGAAAGTTGCGCTTACTCTACGAGTCTGCACCTTTGGCATTTCTGATCGAGCAAGCAGGTGGTCGCGCAACTACAGGAACTCAGGAAATTCTTGATGTTATTCCTGAAAAACTGCATAGTCGCACACCTCTGATTATTGGTAGTTCCGAAAATGTCAAAGTAGTTGAATCATTTCTACAGAAATAGAATCAATAGCGATCGCTATAGTTTTGAAGCGCTATTTCAACCATTCTTCGAGACTGGTGGTTAATTTGCCCGTGATTTGAGCCGTAAGTTGATCGCGCTTTTGTTTACGAAGCCATTTTTGAAATTGTTTTTCATATTCATCGCTTTCGGTTTGATATGTAACCCATGCGTCCAGAGCTACACCCAATCCCCAAAATAATAGTGGATAGATCGCCCAGCCAATTTCACTAGAGGTAGATAGATTAAAGGCAACGAAAAAAGAATTAACGATCGCATATTTCAATAAACTCGATTGAAAGGATTTCTTTTTATATTTGTCAAACGCTAATTTTTCTTTGTCAACGGCTTGGGTTGATTGCCATTCCTGCACAGATGCTAAGAAATCAGCTTGACTGATACCCATATCTGAAGCGATCTCATATACTTGCTGTTTAGTCAGATTTTGACCATTTGTTCTTTTGGCAAGTGCATATCGGAGAATCTGATCGACTTGCTCTTCTGAATAAGTATCCATACTTTTCTCCATAAATATAAATAACCCAAAGGATTGTTTATATTTATCCTAGCTCAGCGATGAAGCGATCGCAGCAATCGCGTAGCCAATAGGTATAAAATTCGGGATGTTGCTTAATATCGGCTTGCAAGGTTTTTAAATCTATCCATTTCCAATCTTCGGCTTCTTCAGGATTGAGAACTGGCTGGCGATCGCTATATCCCACAAATACATGATCGAACTCATACTCGGTCAAGTCATTATCTAGCGCGGCTTGATATATAAAACTAAAAATTTCCCGCAATTCACAATCAAAGCCCATTTCTTCTTGGAGGCGGCGATGGGCGGCTAGCAAAGTTGCTTCTGCATCGCGAGGATGACTACAACAGGTATTTGTCCAAAGTCCACCTGAATGGTACTTATGCTTAGCACGTTTTTGTAACAGCAGTTGTCCTTGAGAGTTCAGCACAAAGATCGAAAAAGCACGATGTAGTGAGCCATCACGGTGGGCTTGTAATTTTTCAGCAACCCCAATCTGGCGATCGCTTGTATCTACTAAAATAACTTTTTCTTCTAGCTTCTTAATTTTTTCTTCTGATTTCTCAATTAATTCTAATGTTACGATCATGATGTTTATAAAAAATAATATCTTAAAAGCATCGATTCACAAGACTTATAAAATATTACCTAGTTTTGTTCACCGAAATATACAGAAACAGTACTGAATTTATAGCAAAAATTATTTTACAGTAATCATTGGAGCATTTTCACATGAAGCCAGATTATCTGATTGTCGGTAGTGGTCTATCTGCCTTGGTTTTCGGAGCCTTGATGGCAAACTCTGGAAAGACTGTGCAAGTTCTCGAAGCCCATGAACATGCAGGTGGCTTTGGTCACACGTTCACGCTGGCGAAAAAATATACGTTTAATGCCCAATTCCATTATGTTTGGGATTGTGGTGAAGGACAAACAGTGAATCGGGTATTAAAAAAGCTGGGATTAGATCGGGAAGTTACCTTTGAACGGTATGACCCAAAAGGTTTTGATCATATGCGAATGGAGGGATATGCGTTAGATATCCCCTCAGATCCAGAAGAATTAATTCAACGCTTGTCGGTATTGTTTCCTGAGCATAGCGATCGCTTTCGTAGTTTTGTAAATGAAGTTGAGAAAACTGGTGAAGGCTTAAAAAGACTTTCCCCGCCAGTTAAACCCATAGAATTGCTGAAACATGCAGGTGAAGCAGTTTGTGCTGTCCAATACCTCAATAGCACACTTCAGGATGTATTCGATAAGTTCCAATTACCGCAAGCTGCCCAAACCCTAATAGCTTTGCAATGGGCAGATTTTTTGCTCCCGCCTAATCAACTCTCTTTTTATGCTTGGGTTATTCTGTTTAGGGGCTATCAAGCAGGTGCTTTTTATCCCACTCAGCATTTTGAGAGCGTGATTAACTCTTTGGTCAAAGTAATTGAATCTAACGGAGGAAAAGTATTACTGAACCATGAGGTCACAAATTTTAAAGTTACAGATTCCACGGTAACGGGAGTGGAGGCGATGAACTTACTCACCCATCAAACCCAAGAATTTACAGGTGAAAATGTAATTTGTAACATTGATCCCAAGAAAGCCGCTAAAATGATTGGCTTATCGAAATTCTCGAAAAAAGTACGCCAAAAGCTTGATTACGAGTATTCTCCTTCCAACTACATGGTCTATTGCGTAGTCAAGGATCTTGACATGCGAGATTATGGATTTGGTAACTGGAATCTCTTCCATTCAGGACATGAGGATCTAAATAAATCCTTTGCTCAGATGTACGATCACCACGACTTTTCTAATCCTAGTTTTGCAATCACCACGCCTACTTTATTGACAGATGCTGGCGGAGATTGTCCAGAAGATTGCCAAATTGTCGAATTTTTGACCGTGGCAAATTATGGCTATTTTCAGAAGTTATTGGAAGGCGATCGCAAGGCTTATAACAAGAAAAAGCAAGAAATTTTTGATTCTATTCTTGATGTGGTCGAAAAACATTATGTACCTAATTTTAGAGAGCATATGGTTTTCCATGTTACAGGCAGCCCCACAACCAACGAGCGTTTTTGCTGGTGTCCCAATGGTAATTCCTACGGTTCTAGTCTCACGCCGCGCAATATGGGTCTGGGCAGGTTAAATCACGAAACGACTCTCAATCATTTCTATTTCTGCAATGCTTCATCTGGCTACCCCGGCTTTGCACCCACATTTTGGACAGGAACACTCCTTTATCAACGATTATCTGGTGATGTGCTTTTAGGAGTCTAGACCTCTCTCGCAAGAGGAGTAAGAAATCAATCAATTTACTCCCCTCTCCTGCGGGAGCTACAGTGTACACACAAATCCTACCTGTCTTCGTTTTATGGTTTAGATCCCCCTCAATCCCCCTTAAAAAGGGGGAAGAAGATATTCTCCCCCCCTTTTTAAGGGGGGCTGGGGGGGATCTTTAGAATCTAACAATATCGCTGATAACTTGTGTGTACACGGTAGTCTGCGGGAGAGGGGCTGGGGGTGAGGGCAATCCATATTATTTAGGAGTTTAACTATGAGAATTGCAGTTATCGGTGGTGGCGCTAGTGGCATGGCGGCGGCTTATCTACTTGACAAGCAAAAGCATCATGTCACCGTGTTTGAACGGCAACCCATGTTGGGAGGGCATATTCGCACATTGAACAAAAATGTGCAGCCCAATCAATCTAATTGCGATCACTTGTTAGAATGTGGAGTAATAGAATTTCCGACCGTATTTTATAATTTTATCGCGCTCATGGAAGAACTAGAGGTAGAACTAAAACCTGTCAGGGTTGGTTCTGCTTTGTACCCCAAAAATGGCGATCGCCTTTTATCAGGGTCTACGATTGATCGAAATTGTCGAGGACTGCAACGCCTGATTGAATATTTAAAATTCGATATGATCCATGCTAGTTCCGTTGGCTTATGGATGGAAACTAGATTTGCCGAGCTAGAAGATTTTTGTAATCAGCCATTGTCACAGTATTTGACCGACAAAAGTGTCAGCCATACATGGCTGAAATTGCTGACGATGTATAGCTACTCAATACCTTTTGAGCTAATTGATAACTTTCCCGCAGAACTGGCGATGCCGATGCTACGCGATTATATTGCGGTCAAATGGCTCAGAGTTGAAGGTGGTGTCTATACTTATATTGAAAAGATTTTGGAACGTTTTAGAGGTGAAGTTGTATTGAATGCGGAGATTACGAGTATTTCTCGTAGTTCAGATGGAGTTAAGATTGCGCGATCGCATGGTG
>JBBRQX010000041.1:0-11393 GCA_038225745.1 Pseudanabaenales cyanobacterium
ATGAGTGTTTAGAAACCTATGACACAAAAATCTATGCTGTACGATCGCGATCTTAATTTGTGGTTATAAGAGGCGATCGCTAAGTTAAAAGCAGTGGCGATTGCCTAGTGATCGCCACTGCTTTTCAGTTTAGATCTTGGCTTTTAGTTGTTTGAGTAGCATTTTTAGCTCTGTGGCTAAGCTATATCTGATCGCCCGATCGCCATAACGCCAATCTTGATAGATCTGCGTAATTTGGGCGATCGCCGATGCTTGCTGAGCTGAGACGCGATCGCCAAGACTAGCGACATATTCTTGCGGGGTTTGGTAAGAAGATTTAGGTTTGCCTTGTTCCGATAGCCATTGCAACATTTGTTGATAGGCACGTTGCGGAATCGGCATTTTTTGTAAGCGCTGCAATTGCCACCACCAGATCGCAAATTGCCATAACGCCCAACCACCAATCCCGAAGCCAAAGGCGATCGCTAAACCAAAAGCGAAGCCAATCCAGCCCATTTCAATTAGCCAACTGACTAAGCCGCCCAAAAACTTAGCGATATTGTTAAATAGCGATGTAAAAAAGTTATTAACTGGGCTTGGCAAAAATTGGGCAACCCAATTCCAAAAGGTTTGAATCACGCCAAAGGTCTGGTTGTTCTCGATTGATGGCGGAAATAGAGGACGATTCGGCACAGGATCAAAGGCAACCCAACCATAGATAGGAAAGAAAACCTCCACTATTGACTGCGTATCAATATTTTGGACTTCATATAGCCCTGTAAATGGGTTGAATTTTCCAGATGAAAAACCGACCACATAGCGAGTAGGAATGCCAAGCGATCGCAACATCACCGCCATCGTTGAGACAAAATGGCTCTCTTCACCGCCGCCTTGCTCGACAAATTGCGATACCAAATCACCTCTAGATTCGTCAAACTTTAAAGTCTTAACCGCATAATTTTGCTTGATGCTCTGGGCGACTTGTACCACGCGATCGTAAGTATTATCTAAAGCGATCGGCTTACCCTGAGCATCTTGAGCAGTAGCTAAGAAACTTAGCGCTGTCTCACGAACTTGGGGAGCTAAATTTGCAGGAACTTTTAAATAATAATTACTGATTGATCGCGGATACTGATTGGGCATTTGCCGCAACTGTTGAGGATTACGGGAGACCACATTGGATATCACCGTATAAGTGAGATCTTCAGGCAATAGACTAGGCCCGCGAATCATCCCTTCTTGATCAACATCCAACTCTTCGCTAGGAAAGAATATCTGCCTCGGCACAGCCGCCGCAGGCACTAAATTAGGAAAATTTGGTGATGTAATCGTATAGGTTTGTACTACTTCTTGGGTCTCAATGGGTTTCACCTGCTTTGGGACACCGATAGACGCATAGGTGGGAATTGGCAAGAAGAATTCATAATTCATTGGACTGCGTTTGAGCGTACGAATTTGGCTCGGATCATTACGAGAAATACGCCATCCCTTACCCGTATATTCGTCATACGCCATCACACGCCAAAATAGCTCGGCTTGCGATCGCACTCGCATCATCAACTCAGGTTTACGCTTTGTATTTAGCTGTTTTGCTCCAGAAGAAGCCGTATCAATTTCAGGCGCAAACAACGGTGGTAATGTTTCTAGATCATTATTGCCGCCTGTCCCGCCTGTTCCCCCTGTTCCCGCGCTATTAGAGCCAGACTGCTGCTGCGTTTGCTGTTGTCGTGACAAAATCCCTCCCTTAGGAATTTGTCTTTCTACTGAGAGATTGACACTCACAGGGAAGTTGCGAAGCTGAAACCCCGGTAAGCGCGGTAAAAATGCGAAAATCGTTAATCCCAACACCAAGACGATCGCCAATAATCCTGATAGTGGCAACAGAGAAATCCCCATTTTTTCTGGCTGAAAACTCAGGGTTTGCACTCCTAAACGCGATCGATGATCGAGTAGTAATATGGGCAACCCAACTAATAAAAACGCCATTAGCCATAATGCAAATACCATCGTTTGGCTTAAGGTCGCCGCTAGCGCCATCAAGATCAATCCGATCACAATCGAATAGCCCAAATCCTTGCGGCGCGGTAAGTCAAAACTATGCAAAACCTGTAACTGGATCAGCAATCTCGCCAGTAATAATCTCGTCTCATCGGTATTACGCACAAGATCATTAAGAAATACGACCAACATCGCAATCATGGCGATCGCAATGAATAATTTCACAATTACATTACGCTTACGCCGCGCATACCACGCCCATACTGCGGCGATCGCGCTAAGCGGAATTGCCCAAGCACTATTCCCCGAACTCGCCACCGAGTCCATCGCCCCAATGCTGATAAACACAAAAATTTGCACCAACACCCGCAACGGAATCGAATCTTCAACTCCCGCCACTGTAAACTCTGAAGCCTGTCGCAATTTATCAAATGCACCAATCTTTGGTCGAGGCTGCGGAAGCGTATTCATATAGCACTGGTTTTAGAGATTATTTGGATCTTAATAATCAGTATAAGGGATGATTTTATATAGCTTTTTTATGTTTATATTATAAAATTTTTAAGTGTATTATATAAAATAGTAAAATAAAATATACAAAAAGTTAGAGATCGCTTAGCAATGACGAAATCATTATTAGGCATTGAAGGGAAGTGCGATCATAGCCAAAATTTGACTCCTTAAAATAAATTAAGAAATAAATCTTTTTGCCCCCACAGCATCCAAGATCCACCGATCACCATAAAGGCAAGCACAATTTGGCGAAATTGATGGGGACTCATCCGCTTGAGCAAAGCCTTACCAACAAGATTGGCAGGTATCGCCGCTAAACCGATCGCTAAACCTGCAATTAATTGTTCCTTTGATATAGCCGCGAATGCGACATAAGTAATCAACTTAAATACATGAATGATTGTCATATGCGCGGCTTTGGTCGCGATCATTTTCTCTTTCATCAACCCATAGCGCAAATAAAAAGGATTGAGTACGGGCCCTGTCGTCCCAACTAAACCAGACACATAAGCTTTGAGAAAGCCAGCAGGCATGATATGCCATGCTTGCAATTGGAACTTCGGCTTAGCGACAACTGATTCTTCATTAGTGATTAGCTCTAGGTTTTGATTTGCATCCGCTACTAATTGTTCTACTGATTTTGGCTCTGGACTTTTTTCTAGCTCAAACAATAATGCGCTCACAATCAAGAAGATCGCGATAACTATTTGCAGCCAATCGAGATGGATTTGCGTAAATGTATATGCGCCCAAAATCGCCCCAATGATCGCACCTGGTGCATACCAAGCCGTTAGCTCCCAATCAATGTCGCGCCAAAACAGCAACACGCGATGGGCATTCCCAAAAAACATGCCAATCGTAATTACGGGCGGAACAGCGGCGGCTCCCATGAGCGAGTTCACTAACGGAATTAAAATGAAAGGACTGCCGCCGCCCGCTAACGTGCTAACAATCCAAGCAAAAAAGCTAACCACACTGAGATATACAATTGGCAAGAATTCTGACATTGACGATCGCTAATCCACTTGTATAGTTTTCAAATAATTACAGCACATGAATCCATCGACCCAAATTTATTTAAGTGAAATCGATGAAAACTTTTTATCACAACTACGGGCGATCGATTGTGCTTGTTTAGGCAATTTCTGGAGCTTAGAAGCCTATCAGCGCGAGATTGATAATCCTAGCAGTTTGGTTTTGGGCTTAACAAACGAAAATCATGAATTATTAGGTTTTGGTTGTTTGTGGTCAGTCCTTGAAGAAGCACATATTACAGTTTTAGCAGTGCGTCCCGAATATCAAGGTCAGGGTTTTGGTAAAGCTATTGTCTGGGGCTTACTCAAAAAAGCACGCGATCGCAATTTGGAATGGGCGACCCTCGAAGTCCGCGCATCTAATCATGTGGCGATCGCCTTATATGAGAGTTTTGGTTTTAAAGAAATTGGGCGGCGACCAAAATATTACGAAATGACGGGCGAAGATGCGCTGATGTTGTGGTGCAAAGGTTTAGATAAGCCAGAGTTTGGCGTACTACTAGCTCAATGGCATGAGTCTATCTCTGTAAATTTATTAGCTAAAAAATGGAATTTATAGATAAAGCGATAGAATTAGTTTGGGTTTACGAGCAATTTAAGTCGCTTTAGCGTTAAAGGTCTGAAAACGATGAGAATATCTAGCTGGGCAAATAAAGTTATCGGTTTGGCGATCGCCAGCTTTGTCGCTAATTTTGGATTTTGGAATGTGGCGATCGCTAGTGCTAATGCTCAATTAGGAAATATTGTTGTTTATATAGCAGGAAACAATCCTGTAACCCTAGATATCGCGAGGCAAGTTGTCACTAATCCTGTAGTCGCCTCAGTCAATGGACAGACCTCCATCTTGGCTGGGTCGTTTGATGCTCAGACGGCGGATTTTGTGACAAGAGAATTGCAACGGCGCGGTGTCGCCGCACAACAGGGTTTTCAAACTTCTCAGATTTTTCAGCCAACCCAACCTGCCACAAATAGTATTGAAAACTCGGCACAATATCGTTACGTTGCGGCAGTACCTGTGCGATCTATCGCAACTTTAGCGCAGGTAAGACAATTAATTCCTAGTGCATTTATGGCGAAGTCAAGTCGTGGCGACTATGTTTATGCTGGAGGATATACAAATCGCGATACTGCTGAATCTTTAAAATATTTTTTGCGATCGCAAGGACTAGATGCTCGTGTACTCTATTTTTAACTTTAATCTTGTAATTGGGGCTAATTATGGATTCGATATTAAGACAAGGTAGTAAAGGTAGCGCTGTCTCTGAATTGCAGCAACTTCTCCAAAACAAAGGATTTTATAACGGCAAAATTGACGGTGATTTTGGTGCTGGTACGACAAATGCAGTTCTGAAATTCCAACAAGCCAATGGATTGTTAGCCGATGGCATCGTTGGTAGCTTTAGCTGGTCTAAACTCCGTGCAGTATCATCGTCTCCACTGCAAGCATTGCCAACTTTATTACCAGGTTCTAAAGGTACGGCAGTTGCTCAAGCGCAGCAACTGCTCAAAAATAAGGGCTATTACCAAGGTCGTATTGATGGCGATTTTGGCATGGGAACGCGGGATGCGATCGCTGCCTTTCAACGTGCTAATGGTTTGACTGTTGATGGCAAAGTTGGCGAAAAAACATGGCAAAAATTGCAAGCACCTGCGATCGCTAAGGACACACCAGAAACCCCAGTTACGTTTGTCGAGATTGTGCGTCCATCATCACCTGTAATGCCAATTCCCTCCTTAACACCAAATCCGACTTCGGTATTTGTCCCCACACCAACACCAATTGTTAGCACACCAATTGTTAATACGCCAGTTGTTAGCACACCAGTTATTAACAATCCAGCACCAGTTCCTGCGGCAAGCGCAATTAGTCTAGTCGATGCCGCTAATAGTTATAGCCGCGCTAGATTGACCAATCAAACCGCCGCCCTCAATAACTTACAAGCAAATACTGCCCCAGAAATATTGCAGCAATTCCTTCAGCGTTGGCAAGTTGCCTCTGGACAAGCAAACACCGCCACATCTTTGCAAGAATCTCTCGGTAGTTATAACAGCGCCCAAATGCTCAATCAAAACCTCGCTTTGCAATGGTTGCAAAATCAACTCTTGCCACAGGCGATCGCGCAATTTCGCCAAGATTGGTCAAATCTCAATGTAGGTATAACTACCCTATTTACGCCGATTCAACCCAGTGAGACAACTGCCAATATTCCTCAACTGCAACTCATCAACCTTACTGAGGCCGTAAAAGTTTATAAACGCTCTGCAAACAAGGTTACGGCGTTAGAAAAACTCCAAGATTCTTTACCAGCACAGACGATGCAACAGTTTTTCCAACGTTGGTCACTTGCATCAGAACAAAATGCGATCGCCATTTCTTTACTTGATGTGTTTCAAGATTATGACAGCCAGAAGTTTCCTAGCCAAATAATCGCTTTGCAATGGTTAGAAAAAGAGCTAACTACAGTCAACCTAGAACAATTTTCGCGGGATTGGCAAACAATTTAAAAACAAAAAAGGGCGCAAAGCGCCCTTTTTTGTTTTCTATTAGTGCAAAGCGCAATCAAAATCTACAGCACCTTGGCGGCGCACTAACCAGCCATCTGCCGTCCACTCCACTACAGTTGATGGCAATCCACTTCCTAATCGCTTAGTAACACTAATTCCATCGCCTAAAGTCATTACTGAAGGAAAAGCATTATTGATTTCGATCATCTCGCGTAATGGCGGCTGATTGCTTTTATTTGCGCTCGTTGTCAGCATTGCCCCTGTTTGTTGCAAAATGGCGATCGCTATTTTACTATCAGGAATTCTCACGCCTAACGTTTTAAAACCTTGATTTAAGTCACAACCGCGATCGCTAACTGGCAAAACCAAAGTCACTGCTCCTGCGAAATATTTCTCAGCCACCTGTTGCCAACTCTGCAAAGCAGGATGATTTATATCTAAAAACGATAAAAACTCTTGCCAACGCGCCGCCATCAAAATTAATGGCTTATCAGGCGATCGCTGTTTGAGCGTAAAAATGTCACGACTGCGATCAGGACGCACCGCCAAAGCAGGTACAGTATCGGTCGGGAAACTAACCAATTTCCCAGATCTTGCACCTGCGACCAAAGCCGACAAAGAAACCAAAGCCACTATTTCTACTTATTCCTAAATGTTCTAACTACTAGCCGAAGTTTGCGAAATCAAATGCAGATCGACTTCTTTATTTTCTAACTCGGAGACAACACCCACGATGCCAGGTCCAAAAAAGCGGGTTAATTTATCTTGTTTTTGTTTCCAAGCGTCAAAATCCATCAAAGGCGATCGGAAGCGCAAAACTAAACTGTAAGCACCATTTGTTTCTTGTGCTTGAGAAATTTCTTCATAGATGCTAATCAAGACAGGACGCTCTTCGTCTGTAGGACTCATCCCCAGCTTTTCTAAAATTTCATCTAAGTGAGCCTTAATTCCATAGCGATAACGGGTTACATCTTTGCGTAACTGCTTTTGTGTCGGCGTTTCTTGTAACTCACGCAAAGCCAGAACAGCCTCAGACTCAGGAACAATCACAGGTATTGGTGTCACTTCTGACGACTTAAAGGCGAATGCTCCCAGTAAAACGGGAAACCCATAAAAAAATCCAATCAAGTTTAGTGTGGAATTACCTTTGCCATAAGCCCAAAAGCCCAGTGCAAAGAGAATTCCGCCGACATATAACCCAACTGAAGCTAGAGATATTTTTTTTGATTTAAGCATGATTAAAAAATTAATAATACTTAATAAATGTATCTGCTAAGTGCGTCTATTTTTTGAATATCTTTTGAATATGTTTTTAGCGATCGCTCGTTAGGCTATCAATGTATGAGTAGGAATTACATTTCAACGACTAAATTCAAGAATTGTAAATTAGTCTTTAGACAGTTTTTTCTTGATTCTAAGTAGCCTAAACCACCATTTTTATATTTGGCAAGCTACAATCGTCTAGGTGTAATTCCCCCTAGAAAAAGTTTTAGACAGTATGGATCTGAGGAATCTGGCATGAGCAAAGCAGCCATCGACCTACCTATTGAAATCAAGCTGCCAGTTGGCAAACTTGGCGGAAATATTGAAGAAATTGAAGTCGAAGACCTTGACGAATTAGAGGATGATCTCGACAAGGACGACGTTGATGACTCAGACGAAGATCCTGAAAGTGACGACGATCCTGACAAGTCTGGTAAAGCCAAGGGAACTAAGAAAAGAGCTAGCCAGACCAAGAAAAAGCATTTTACCGAAGACTCGATTCGCCTCTACCTCCAAGAAATCGGACGTATCCGTCTACTCAGAGCCGACGAAGAAATCGAGTTAGCCCGAAAAATTGCCGATCTCCTCGAACTAGAGCTAAAGCGCGAAGAATTATCGACAGAAACTGATTGTCATCCTGATGACATAAAAGAGTCAGACTGGGCGATCAAAATGGATATGCCCCTTGGAGAGTTTCGTAAACGTCTCCACTCTGGTCGCCGTGCCAAAGACAAGATGGTGCAGTCTAACCTACGTCTAGTAGTGTCGATCGCCAAGAAATACATGAATCGTGGCTTATCTTTCCAAGATTTGATCCAAGAGGGCAGCTTAGGCTTAATCCGAGCTGCCGAAAAGTTTGACCATGAAAAGGGCTACAAATTTTCGACCTATGCGACATGGTGGATTCGTCAAGCAATTACGAGGGCGATCGCCGATCAATCTCGGACGATCCGTTTACCAGTTCACCTTTATGAGACCATTTCGCGAATCAAGAAAACTACTAAGTTACTTTCTCAAGAAATGGGGCGCAAACCCACCGAAGAGGAAATCGCCACTCGCATGGAGATGACGATCGAAAAACTGCGCTTTATTGCCAAATCTGCTCAGTTGCCGATCTCTTTAGAAACGCCAATTGGTAAAGAAGAAGATTCTCGCCTCGGCGACTTTATTGAGTCCGAAGGCGAAACTCCTGACGACCAAGTTGCCAAGAGCCTTTTGCGTGAAGATCTTGAAAGTGTACTGGGAACGCTTAGCCCTAGAGAGCGCGATGTCTTGCGACTGCGTTACGGGCTTGATGATGGACGCATGAAAACCCTCGAAGAAATTGGACAAATTTTCAATGTCACCCGCGAGCGTATTCGTCAAATTGAAGCTAAAGCTTTACGCAAATTGCGCCATCCTAACCGCAACAGCGTTTTAAAAGAGTACATTCGCTAATTAATTTTTTAAGTTAATGACTCAGGCAGCCTCTCCCTCTAAAACTTCACTTTATGAGCGCGATCTTCATCTCTGGTTGGAGCAGGCGATCGCGCAATTAAAAATTGGCGATTTTCACAATCTAGACATTGAAAACTTAATAGAGGAGCTTGAGGGATTGGCAGGCAGGGATAGGCGTGAGCTGAAGCAAAGATTGACTACGCTCATCGAGCATCTGCTAAAAAGATGTTATGTAAAAAGTGATTACGACTATTCAGGGTGGGTGGAAACCATCGACAGAACTCGTAACACTATCAGAGATATTCTCAGTCAATCTCCCAGCTTAAGAAATTATGCAAGTAATCCTGAATTGTTTCAAAAAGCCTTCGATGATGCGTTACGCATAGTCAGACGCAATCAAGGTTATAAGTCTATTTATTTTCCTGAGGTATGGCAGTTTAACCGTGATGTCGATGCTCTTTTAACCATTGATTTTTGGGAAGAAAGTTAAGGTGATCTCTAATAATAAAAGTACCCGATTTATTAAAACCAGAATGTGGTTGTGCCGCGCTTCGCGCGGCACAACCACGGTAAAATCTTTCCAAGAAATCGCCTAAGTTTTATCTGCTCTAAATTCCCTACAATTACTCTCTCGTAATCCTTGCAAATTAAAATTTTGGTATAAAAAATAATTTTGGTGTTTTTAGCACTTTATGTAGTATCATAAGTATTCGCAACGGGATGTAGCGCAGCTTGGTAGCGCGCCTGCTTTGGGAGCAGGATGTCGTAGGTTCGAATCCTATCATCCCGACTTAAAAATAAAAAAGCCAAATAAAAAAGCGCCGTATACGGCGCTTTTTTATTTGGCTGACAAAATTTGCAAATCCTGCGATCGCGTAAACTGTTTGCGCCATGCGGTAATCCCACCAGTCAGCGTCAAAGTCTGATAGCCGCGATCGCGAAGATATTTATTTGCTTTAATTGATCGCATCCCTGAAGTACAGTACAAAACTACTGTCGGCATAGATTGATGCTTTTGTTGATATCTTTCCACAATGTTTTTGACCTGTTCAACACCCACCATACTTTCAATTTCGGGTAATGGCACAAGCTCACTATTACTGATGTGATCCTCTTGATATTCATCAGGCGATCGCACATCGATCAAAATTACAGATTTAAACTTACCGCTAGCTAACGCTTCCGCCGAAATCTGCGGCGTACTAAAACTTTGCCAATAAACTGGCAAACTCATTTGATGTTGATAAGCAATAATGCTCAAAGTTCCAACCCCAGATACTAGTACAGCCGCAAATATAGCTAAAGGAATTAGATATTTGTTGCTTAATATAGATTTTTTCAAATCATTTATTGATACTTGATCTGATTTTAAATCCATCAGTTTATCCTGTTTTTAATTAGGTTGTTAAATGGATAAATTAGGTGTTTAAAATAATTGATATTAGTATTTAATTTTGTTCCATATTTCTTTGGAAATTCGTTATCAGGCATATAGTAAGTACCAAATATATAATCGAAAATTGGCAACTGTACAGCCAGATTTTGAACCTGTAGCTTTGGATGGCGATCGTGATGCCAATGATGAAACTCTGGCGTAGCAATAATCCATTTTAAAATGGGAAACCTAACTCGAACATTGGCATGGATAAAAAAGGCGATCGCGCTCGAAAAAATTGCATAAATGGCTAAAGCCTCAGTCGAAAAGCCTAACCAATAAAGTGGAATTATTTGACAAGCTTTCGTTAAAATCTGCTCGAAAGGATGCACACGCACAGTTGCTAGCCAATCAATATGCGTGGAGCTATGATGAATTGCATGAAAATGCCATAACCAAGGCACAGTATGTAACAGGCGATGCACAATATAAAAGCAAAGATCGCCAATAAATATAGCAACGACTACCTGTAAAACAAGAGATTGTTGGCCGACAAAGCCAGATAACTTCGGGATCGAGTTTTGACTCAGTAGCGCAAATATGATTAGTAAATTTGTTGTGCCGTGACCGATGAAATAACCTGAAAAATAATAACAAATATCTGTAAACCAACCCTCACGAAATAGCTTTTGTTGATAAACTGCTAATACTTTTTCAATAGGTATGAAAATAAATAATAGGATTAATATTCCTTTGATAGCATCAGGTATTTCTAACATTGTTCAAGTCACTAACTTTACTCGCAGCTAATTATTCACAGCCAATTGTTCAATCGATAAATTAGTTTCACTATTTTATGCGATCGCACCTTGTCAACTGCCAGTAAAATTCTTTGGGAACTTACAATTTTCAAAAGTTGCCCCACGCCAATCAACACCCGCTAGCTTTGCCTTGCGAAAATCACAATTTTGTAAAACAGCATTCATAAATCGCGCATCGGTTAAATCTGCGCCCAGAAAAGAAGTCATCGCAGCATTCCGAACTTTGGCAAAATGCAGATCGAATGCCCTAATTGCCATAATTGCAGGAAAAATCGCCAATACAGCAAACATAATCGCATCGGTATACCTGCTTAGCTTGAGCCAACTGTAGGCAGCAGAAATAGCTGAAGATATACACGCTACAAGCCAGATCGTTCCCACCGCAATCGAGCCTTTTTTATCGCCCAAATACATCCCATACAATGCCATTAGACACATCACGACCAAGTCGATCACTGCCATAACAGG
>JBBRQX010000042.1:0-11187 GCA_038225745.1 Pseudanabaenales cyanobacterium
AGTCATCAACCGCGATCTCAGTTTTTATATTTTTTATCTTAGAAACTATTTAAGGATTGTTTCAGATCCCCCCCAGCCCCCCTTAAAAAGGGGGGAGAATTAATTCTTCCCCCTTTTTAAGGGGGATTGAGGGGGATCTTTTAGAGCTTTTAACCTTAAAAAGTAATTCTTAAATAGTCTCTTAACGAGGAATTCGAGAAATTATAATAATTTCTCTCTAACTTGATGTTAGTTGAGTAAGCACTTTTTCATATTTTTCAAGACGCTGAAAATCTTTGTCAGTGGGATTCACAATTCGGCTAATATCCATATTGTGGGTAATATCAGCGATTTTGACTTTAAGCGCGATCGCATTAGACTTCACCCGCGAAATGTAATTTTCGTAAAGCTCACCATCCAGCTTCGTAATCGCCGCGATCGCCTCAATAATAAACTCAGGAAAGCCTTGATTTACTAAATCGGCAATCGTCAGGTCAGAATCCTCGATCGCATCATGCAAAACTGCCACAATTTTACTTTCAATCGTATCCATCTGCGCCATCACTGTTAACGGATGCGAAATGTAGGGCTTGCCTGCCTTATCAATCTGTCCATCGTGGGCTTGATAGGCGATCGCGATCGCCACCGCTAACAGACTTTCCAAATCTAGCTTGATGTTTTGCATCTCAAGGTTTTGCATAATATCGAACACAAGTTAAAGCGATCGCCGCCTCATCTGCACATTGCTGAATTACGGTAATATCATCAGAGTTTACTGCATTTGCTGTTTGCCAACGCATTGACAATATACCTAAAACTTCTTCACGAAAAGTAATCGCGATCGTTAGATTGGTTTTAAATTCTGAAGAGTCTGCATCTAAACAAATTTGTGATTTTCTAGATGCGATCGCCTGCTGCACCAATGGATCATCTGCCAAATCCCAAGTGTAGTCGCCACATATAGCTTGAGTATCAACCAAAGCACCCTGCTCAACTAACTGCAAGATCGTCCCATCTGCTCCGAAGTTTTGCAAAAATTCACTGGCTAAAAGTGAGATAAAATCAGATAGCTGCTGAGAATTTTGGGCGATCGCCACAATTGCCGACAGTAGATTATTCTGAGCTTGCGATCGGCTTAACTCCTCAGAGCGTTGTTTGAGAAGAGCATAGTTTTGGGTTGCTTCTGATATAACTAACTTAAGTTGTTCTGGCTCCCAAGGCTTCGTAATATATTTATGGACTTGTCCTGAATTAATCGCATCGATTAGGTCATTAATATCTGTATATCCCGTTAGCACAATCCGCATCGTATCAGGAAAATCTGAGACAGTAAGACTAAGAAACTCAGTTCCCTTCATCTCTGGCATTCGCTGATCGGAAATAATCGCCGCCATCTCCCCCTCTTTAGCCAAAATCTCTAACGCATTGACTCCACCATCAGCGCGAAATACGGTAAAGTCTCTGCGAAAAGTCCGATACAGCAAATCAAGATTATCTTGCTCGTCATCAACTACCAAGAGCTTAGGCTTGTTGGATGACTTTACTTTATTTGGCTCGGCAGCAGAAAATGAAGAAAAAATCATGGGCAAAATTTGAATATTGATCGCGACTATAGAAATATGACTCCTTTCCCACTCAAGAATTAGTGTTGCCGCGCCTTGCGCCGCAACACTAATTCTTAGATTTTATAGTTTAATATCTCATTGGGAAGGGCATATCAAAGTAAATGCTATCAAAATTTGGCATTTTTCGTGAGCAACGCGATGGGGAGAGGGAGCGGCAATTCAGATTTGAATTGCCGCTACAATATCAGATGAAGTAATTGTTACAAACTCAAACTTATGACCAAAGCTATTTGGAATGGCACTGTACTTGCGGAGAGCGATCGCTGCGAAGTTGTGGATGGGAACCAGTATTTTCCTGCGGATTCCCTGAATATGGAATACTTCAAGCCCAGCAATACCAATACAACTTGTGGCTGGAAAGGAGTAGCTAGTTATTACAGTGTTGAGGTTAATGGCGACACTAATAAAGATGCAGCTTGGTATTATCCTGAGCCAAAGGATGCTGCTAAACAAATCAAAGGTCATATCGCCTTTTGGCGCGGCGTAAAAGTACAAGCATAAAAGAAAAGAATCCCGTGCAATGCGCGGGATTCTTTTCTTTTATGCGTTCATCGCTTTGATCTGAGCATGGCGGGAGGCGGGAGAGTTAACGCGATGTAAGGCGCTACGCGGTAAGACTCGCAAAACTTCTTCCGTTGTAGTTGTGCCAGAGTTTAGCTTATCGATCGCGGCTAGTCGGAACGAATTAAAGTCGATCTCATTAAGATAACGATTCATTTGAGTAATCGTGCCTTCATAAATCATTTGCCGAAAAGCATCGTCAATATCAATCAGTTCGACGATCGCCTCACGTCCGATATAGCCAGTAAAAAAGCATTTTTCGCAGCCTTTACCTTTTCGCCAACGGCTGGGATTGATATCTTCGCGATCAAGCCTTAGGGATATTAGCTCAGCCGAGTTCGGCTGATAAGGCTCTGAACAGTGGGGGCAATTTTTGCGAACAAGTCTTTGGGCAACCACACCAAGCAAGGCATCACTAATTAATCCAGGATCTGGCCCCAAATCCTTAAGTCGAGGGATGGCGCTGACCGCATCGTTAGTGTGCATAGTTGACAAAACTAAATGCCCTGTAAGCGCCGCCCTTACCACGGTTTCAGCAGTTTCGGGATCACGAACTTCGCCCACCATCACGATATCAGGATCTTGTCGGAGGATTGCGCGTAGCCCCGCCGCAAAAGTCATACCTGCGGGTTCACAAACCTGAGTTTGCGTGATATTCGGCAAGATATATTCAACGGGATCTTCAACGGTGATCACGTTGACATGTTCTTGAGCGATCGCCTGCAAGCTGGTATAGAGAGTACTAGTTTTGCCTGAACCTGTTGGACCCGTCATGATGATCAGCCCTTGAGGTTGTCGCAGCCAACTGTCATAAATTTTTAGGGCGCGATCGCTAAAACCTAAAGATTCCAAATGATTAGAGAAAGGATTGTCGCGGGGAAGTAAGCGAATTACCGCTTTTTCGCCACATACGCAAGGCAATGTACTCACACGCATATCGAGATTCAGTTGCAGACTTTCCTTGCTGGTATACTCTTTGCCGATTCGTCCATCTTGAGGTCGGCGACTATCAGCAATATCCATATCGGACATTACTTTTAGCGCCACAATCATTTTGCGGCTGATTTCAAGAGGCAGAGTTTTGATATCGCGCAAGATGCCATCAATGCGATAGCGGACTCGTAGACCTGTGGGCGTTGGCTCTAGGTGGATGTCACTAGCACGGTGTTGTAAAGCGATCGAAATTAGAGCATTGATCCGCCGAGTTTGATCGACCGCTTGCGAAAGATACATTTCGGTAGCTTCAGCGATATCTACTTGCTCGGTTTCACCCGTGAGCGGATTGATCGACTGTGCCGAATGAATTTGATTAGGATTAGGAATATTTTGGCGGCGAAACCATGTGCGATAGCTGGCGGCACTAATCTTGATCACTTTGATTTCCGTCAAAGTGCGATCGGCGATCAGTTTCATATGTTCATCCGTCAAATCTTGAGGACTCCCTATATAAAAGCAATTGCGCCACAATAATAAGGGAATTACAGGCGGTAAAATTCTACGATCTTCAAATTCACGAAAAAATCGATGAGTTAAATCTTGATCTAAGCAACTCAAATCCACATTGCCATTAATGTCAACTAAAACCTGTAACGCTTCTTCACAAGAAGCAATGTTGCCGCCACGCAGACGCTTCCAGACTGATTCCCCGCCGAATTTTGCGATCGCTTGACTCATTCAACCGTAAGCCTACTAGCAGAACTTGCCAATATATTACCGCAATATTCTATCCCTTGTCCTTATTTTTGCGATCGCTATTCTCATGTTTGTTAGAGCTTTGATGCAGATAGCTATAGGGTATGATTCAAAGGATATGCTAAAAAATGACCCGTAGAGTAATCTTGCGTATATCAAGTAGCTCAAGACTAATTTCAATTCGTTACGCACTGTCAATTATATTTCTGAATTAATCGTGAAAAAATCACTCAACTATTCCCTAAAGCAAAGTATCCTCGCCGCGATCGCTGTTAGTTGTATTGCAGTTGTGTCAGCCTGTCAGCAACCACCTGCAACCACAGAGACTGCGGCTACACCTACAGCAAAAGCTACAACAACTGCGAGTCCCAATGTTTCAGTATCTCCTACTGCCAAGCCTACCGAAACCGCTACAACTAAAGGCAACGCTAGTCTTGACAAGGTTGCAGGTGAATATACAGTTGTTTTAGATCCTAAAGTTTTGGCTGATGCTGAAAAAGAAGGTGTTAAGTCTGTAACTGGCAAATGGTCAATTAAACCAGAAGGTACTTTTGAAGCAACCCTCAAGGCAGTCTCTACTAAAGATGAAGTGCAGGAAATCAAAACTGCTGGCAAAATTACCATCGAAGATGGCAAGGTTGTCTCTCAGGTCGAAACAGTGAATGGGGAGAAACCACCTCAAGCTCCGCCTAAACAGCCCTACACTCTGTCCGCAGATGGCAAAGAGCTACAAGCTGATGGTCAGCCAGTAAAATTGGTCAAACAATAGTCTTTTACTTATTTTTTAGGTAAGGATCGCAAATCAAATAACTTATCAAAAACTAAATATGATTAGGTGGGCGAAGCCCGCCTAATCATATTTGGTTTTGATTTGCGATCCTTACTTTTTTATTTTTTATGTATAACAGCTTATATTCGTCTCACGATCGCATCTATAACTTTGAAGAGTTAGCTTTTCCCCATGAAGGCGTAGAGTTTAAAGTAAATGATTTAGGCGATGTCGCAAAGCGTCCATATATTGCCTTCAATATGGTGTCTAGTGTTGATGGGAAAGCAACAACCCATGCTGGACAACTCACAGGCTTAGGATCGCGCCCCGATCGCTTGCTAATGAAACGACTGCGATCGCAATTTGATGCCGTCCTAGTAGGTGGAACAACTCTGCGCCAAGATGCTTTTATCCCCACCATACCTCCCGAATTAGCCGAGGAGCGTCAAAAAAACTTTTTACAGCCGCAACCACTGGGTATTGTGATTAGTAATTCAGGTAATCTGCCAAGCGAAGATCGATTTTGGGATGCAGGAAAAGATTTGCGAGTTGTCTTGACAGGTGAGAAGACCGCGATCGCCGCATGGGTAAATGATCAAGCTCAAGTCTTCCGATTCCCAACCCAAGACAACCAAATTGATTTAAAACAAGTATTACAAATGTTATTTGAGCAACTTGGCATTAAGCGACTCTTAGTTGAAGGTGGTTCCACCTTAAATTATGCGTTTATCTCTCAGGGCTTAGCTGATGAATTATTTCTAACTTTATCTCCTCACATAGTTGGTGGTGTCGATAATATGACTGTTGTTAGTGGCGCGGGCTATGGCTTAGGTGGCGGTGACTTGCCAAAGCTAAAGTTGCGATCGCTATATCAACATCAATCTGAGTTATTCTTGCGCTATCAATTTAACTCATAGCAAAACCAGACACAGCCTATTAAATGACTGCTTACTTATCAATATTTTTTACTTTATTCGTAGTCTTGCGATGTTTTTTTTGGTTGTTTGCACCGCCTAATCCCGATGAAGCTTACTATTGGCTATGGGGACAACATTTAGACTTTTCTTATTACGATCACCCGCCTTTACAAGTCTGGTTACAGAGTGCGATAACTGCATGGTTAGGTAAATCTCTATTTACTTTGCGATCGCTGCATATCCTCACTAACAGCATTTTCTTCTATACCTATTACTGCATTCTGCAATATCTCTATGGCGATCGCGCCAAGCGTTATATCTGGTGGATAATTCTCGCAATTTTCGCTTCACCTGTATATAATATGATGCTGTCCTTGGCATGGCATGACCATTTAGCGATCGCCCTTAGTCTTATCGGTGCATACCTATGTATTTGCTTTCTTGATGAATATTTGGTAAATGGAAAGGGAACAAGCTGGCGACTATATGGCAGTGCGATCGCCCTCTCTCTAGCCCACATTACTAAATATAATTCCCTGTTTATGACCTTGGCGCTATTGGTTGCGATCGCTAGCCATTCGCAATTGAGAAGCTTATTTAGAGATATGCGGTTGGGGCTATGTGTCGTAATTAGCGCGATCGGATTTTTACCTGTGTTCTATTGGAACTACAGCAATAATTTTCAATCTTTCCGTTTCTATGCCGATCGCAGTATCAATGGTGGTGGGACACCGATCGTACAATTTTCAGAGCCTCTAGCCTTTATCGGACTCTCATTGTTAATGCTCTCGCCATTTGTGGCATGGCTGCTTTGGCAAGCTTTTCGACAAAGTTTTGGCAAGCAGAAAATTTTATTAGCGCCTAAAAAAGAACTATATCAACACATAGCATTTTGGACGTTTGCCATCCCCACAGGCTTACTACTTGTGATTTCTTTCTTTTCGACTGCGCTCTATTATTGGAATATTCATGCTTATTTATTGCTATTTCCATTATTGCCATTAGCTTTAGAAGATCGCCCAGATCTCTATCCTTCTATGATAGGTACTAAGGGTCAGGATTTTAAAGTTTTCTACGGAGCGCAATTTTTTGGATTAATCTTCATCGCTCTATTTGTTTGGAACTCCTATATATTCCCGATTAGTGCGATGTTTGGTGAAGATGGCGATCAAGATGCAAGGATGATCTATGGATGGAAAGAAGTTGCGGCTGAAGTTCAGAAAATCAGCAACACCTTGCCAGAGCCACCTTTATTAATTACTTCCGATTATCGCTCGGCGGCGGCGCTTGCCTATGAGCTGCATAATCCTGATGTGACAGCAATCTCTAAACGGATTAGTCAATTTACGATTTGGAACTTAGAGAATGCAGCGAAACAGAGCGGCAAAAATGCCATCTTAATTTCCGATCAATGGTATCCCCTGACTGATGTAGTGACCAACCATTTTGATCGAGTTACGCCAATTAGCAATGTGGAGATCTATAGATTTGGCGTGTATTTGAAAACCTACGACATTGCGATCGCGCAAAATTATAAACCATAAGCAGCTAGAATCCAAAAAAGCTGTGGCGTGCGCCACAGCTTTTTTTAGGCTTAAGGGCGGCAGGATTAAATTTTAAGGCTTATGCCGAACAATCTCCTCCTCTTGGATTCACCCCAAAATCTCTAGTCAAAATGGGAGAATTGAGTGGATTAAATGCCCTGAAGTATTTAATTGAGTTATTTGAGCAAGGGTCAAGTTACAGTTGTGACAGAATGCGATCGCTTAATTGCTTGCTGACAGGTTTATGAGTATGGCGATCGCTTAGAGATTTTTGTGTATTTTATTATAATTTATTTAACGATTCAATTCTCTGAAAACAAGTATGTCAAGTGTCAATCAACCAGAATTTATAATATTCTCTCAGCATGGACTAAGTGACACGAACAGCAAGATGCTTTCTTTAGCTCACAAAGTCGCGCCATCAAATTCTCATATTGTTGCGCCAAGTTTGGGGATTGTGAAAACTTATTTCAATATTGAGCCTTTAATTAATAAGGTTGAAGAAGACGCAGTGCAAGCATTTGGGCAATATCCAAATACACCTGTACGAATTATCGCAACTTCCCTAGGTGGAGTAATTTGGGTTGAAGTGTTATCTCGTAATCGAGAATGGTGGTCAAAGATTGAATCTTTGGTGCTGTTGGGGTCGCCTATCGGTGGTTCAGATCTTGCCAGAATGATCGATCCTTTTGGATGGGGTATTGGAATGGCTAAATATCTGGGCGAAAATCGGCGACCTTTGGCAGAAAAAATTACGGCAGTAGTTCCGACGTTAGTAGTGACAGGGAATACCACAGGCGGAAGTGATGGAACTGTTACCATTGAGTCTACTAAACTTAAACACGCTCACTTTATTTGTATAAACGGCGTAAGCCATCCCGCACTGAGATCTGCGCCTGCTGTGGCTAAAACGATTCAAGCATTTTGGGAACAGCCAAGAAAGCCTTTGCCTGCAATAGAAGTTACTTTAGTTTCAGAGTTAGTAGAGCATTTTCGTGCCGTGCAAGGTATTACCGATGCAAATTCGGCAGATGTGCAATATACCAAGATTATCCATTCCTTTGCCGATAGAACTACTATACGAACTTGGATAAATAGATTTGGTGTCTATCATGTATTTATCGTTGATTCAGATGGAGAATGCCAATATTCTGGATTTGTTGGCTGGGTACACATTACTGGACTAGAAACAGCCATAAACAACGCCATAGCCAGAATTAGACACGATTTCAATTAGTTCTTAACTATTTAGTTGTTAGGCGATCGCTGTTAATATTAGAGAAGTTTTGTAGGGCGTATAGCTATGACTATCACAGAAATTAGACCCATAACTATAGATCAGTTTTTGCAATTGCCAGAAACTAAACCTGCCTCTGAATTTATTCATGGACAAATCACTCAGAAACAAATGCCACAAGGAGAACATAGCCTGTTACAAGGTACACTCTGCCAAACTATTAACCAAATTGCTCAACCAGAGCAAATTGCTCTAGCTTTTCCAGAGTTACGGTGTGTCTTTGGTGGATTAGCGATCGTCCCAGATATAGCCGTATTTCGCTGGGAGAGAATCCCCCGTTTGCCATCAGGTCGCATTGCCAACCGTTTTGAAATCAATCCTGATTGGGCAATTGAAATTCTTTCTCCCGATCAGCGATACAAGAAAGTTTTAGCCAAGCTCTTGCACTGTGCGGAATATGGTACTGAGCTAGGCTGGTTGCTTGATGCTGAGGATGAGAGTATTTTAGTAGTGGACAGCGATCGCCGCATTAGAGAATTTACCAATAGCGATCGCTTACCAGTTTTAACAGGAATTGATTTAGATCTGACAGTTGCACAAGTCTTTAGCTGGCTGAGTCTTTAGCTTATTAATTTTTGAGATAGGCGATTTACAGCAGTTACTGATCGATCGAACCACAAAAGATTTTTTGAAAGTGTTGCAAAGCAACACTTTCAAAAAATCTTTTGGTTCGGGTTTGAGTGCAAAGCGCTGTAAGAGACCAAATGGGTTCTATAACAAGCCGCGATAGCGAATAAAACCCAATACCACTGACCATGAACCTAGGGCAACCTTAATCGCAACCAGAATATTTAGAATCGGGATCATACCACCACTAATTAGTTCTCCTAACTGACCGTGAGGCAGTTCTATCCCTGAGAGCGTGATCACCGATAAAACAATAAAAATCAGCACTGATATCTTTTCCCAAGTTGCGGCGTGCCAGCGCTTATATAGTTTCTGAAGTCGCTCTGGAGGAGATGTAATCGCAATCAAACCGATCGCAGTTCCACCTGCTACACCCGCCGCAAAGCCTCCGCCAGGGCTAAGATGTCCACGAATTGCTAACTCGATCGCAACTAAAGCGGCAATAGTCGCCCCTAGTTGAGCAAGTACAATCGAAGTCTGATCGGTAAATTGATAAATTTTGGTAAATGGTTTCTCATTGGCAAGTAAAAAATTTGCGCCCATGATGGCGATCGTGAAGACAATTACTTCAAAAATAGTGTCATAGAGGCGGTTTCGGAAAATGATTCCTGAAACCACATTACTGACACCGCTATCTTGGGCGATCGCCTCCACAATCGAGAAAGGTAAAGTAGGGGCAGGGTTGGGTAAAAATAGCATTTTTACAAAAAAAGCAATTCCTGCAATTATATAAATCCATTTCATAATCTATTTTTTTAAAAGTATTTTTTAAGTTGTGTTTTCGAGGGTATAGAAAAACAAAAGTTAGATAGGACAAACCCAAACCGCAGAAGTGAGTGGCGGCGCTCCGCGCCGCCACTCACTTCTGGTTTTATGTCCTGAGTAAAACTTGTTTTTCTATACATCGCAGAATTTTGTATAAACTAATTGAACATTAGCCAAAGCTGGATCGGCTTGCATAATCTCATGGAGACGAGGCAGACGGATTTTGATTTGGGAAAAGCTAGTTTGACTACCTTCTTGATCTTCCAAATTATGCAAGGTTGCGTGGACAATTTTATCAATTAATGCTTGTTCTAATTCTGATTCGTTCTCGTAGGCAACTAACTCAACTCGCATATAGTGCTTACTGAAAGTACTTTTGAGGACATCAATCACTTTCTCAAAATCAGCAGATATGGGAATCCGATCATTAAGCTGCTCAGGTTTTTCTAATTCTTGATCTTGCTCGTCAATTTGCTGATTGAATGGTTGATCTAGCTGTTCAAAGGGAAGATTGAGCTTGTCTAATTCTTCTTCTACATCATGGGCGATCGCCACTTCCTCAACCACACCCAAACGCAAAACTAAGGAAGATCGCACCGCAACTGCATAGAGCATTGTTGCTAAAAAAGCGCCAACTAGCGCCTCGGTCAGCGCCACATCCGCCGCACCCAGAACTGTATAAACCAGCGCTGATACTGCCCCTAAAATCCCGCGCATGACTATAGCCTTGTAGGGATTAGTTTGGAATACCAACATTGATGCTGATATGGGTAACATCACGGCGATCGCATAAACATAACCATCATAACTACTGTTCATTTATAGTTTTAATACCTATTTTTTACTTCTAGTTGTACTGCTAGAGCAGTAAGCCAGCACGTAGCACAGCATCGTATTCCATAAGGCTAAGGAAATAATCGCCAGAATCAGTAATGGTAATTCCTTTGGGCGGAGTAATATTAAGCCGAACACAATCGCGATCGAGCCAAGGGTGTCAGATACCGAAAGGCTATGGAGTTTAAAAAGTACCGATCGCCTTGTGAGTAAAGCCGCAGTTCCCCAAAACCAGAATACTAGCCCACCGAAAATGCAGATGTAACTGAGAATATTCGCTAAAGTTGTCATGATTATATTTCTCCTGTACGCCTGATGATATGGGCTAGAAGCATGAATCCCGCATTACCCACACTCAAAATAATTACCCCAATCACGCCGATCATCCAATCATCGCGTAGTACCGCGATCACCAAAATCATTACTGCGGATTTGGCGGCAATACTGGAAAAGGCGAGCATAATTTCCCAAATATTATCATCATATTTCCATGCTTGATATAGCGGAATTAACAAAGACAAAACCATCGCGCCGACGACAAAATTCAATACTGAATTAGTGGATAAATCAATGTTCA
>JBBRQX010000043.1:0-11090 GCA_038225745.1 Pseudanabaenales cyanobacterium
CTTGATTCTTCTTAATGGTTAAAGCTGATTCTAAAACCTTAAGCGAATTCGATAAATATAAATAATCTTTAGTTTGAGTATGCGCTGCCACAACATTTCCCGATACTTCCGAATTATCGCTAGCAGAGAGATTTGTCCAGATCGTCACAGGCTGAGCATTTAGCGAGATTTCCCCAACTGTGAGCTTAGTTCTCACCAGATTATCAAGATCAGCGATCGCCGATTTCGTAACATTCACATCTTCTACTTTCGCAACGATTAACCAATTAGGATCGCCATTTGTCTTTGGGAGTAAGGCGATCGCATAGTCATTTTGCGCCCACGACACAGCGCTACTCTCCAAAGGAATCGGGGCGATCGCATTTGTAATTGCTTGTTTCCATTCAGGAATAAATGTTTCTTTCAATCCTTCTAATGTCTGACCAAGATTATTTCCAACGATTATGGAACTTCCTAATGGAATTTTATTGATGATATTCTCATAGGATTTTTTAGAAGATTTAGTCTTCGTAAATTGAGGCGCAATTGTCGATTCAACCTTTTCACTTGTGAAACTTAATGCTGTCTTCGCTCTAATACCTGACTTGTCAAAACTGAGACTCATTAACAAGCTTTCTTTAGGTAACTCTTTATCTAGCTCAGCAAGATTCACATAAGCTACACCAACTTTGCCAGTATCAAATTTGGCTAGGCGATCGCGATAAGTATCGAGACTCGCAAGTGCTGAGTCAGTCGTTTGCAAAGTGGCGATCGCATGGCGTAACACCCGCGCATCATTAGCAAACAAGACAAACTTATCCAAAGTTGTACCCGCGATCGCAGGTTTATCTTCGGCAAAACTGGTGCTTAAAATCGATACGCCCTGATATTGCTCAAATCCCAAATCAGAACCATTTACCGCCAATCTCTGCCAAAAAGCATCAATACTTGTTTGAGCCAGATCAACATCTTTCGCCGCAAAAGCCAATAAATAACCAGTTTGCAAACCATTAGCAGGTTGATCATCCAGATCGACATCAGTTATCGCTAAAGTGATTTCGCGATCAAGCCAAGGCTGAATATCGCGATCGTAATCTAACAACCAGTTTTGTTGCAATTGCTGCTTCAGATTGGCAAGCTCATGACGCACATCACCGCGATCGCTTGGTTTCGCCGCCAACTGTGCGAATAATCCTAACTTATCTGGATTCACCAAAAATGATAGGAATAAAGGCGATCGCTTCGGTAAAAACTTAACAGCGATCGGCTGAGTATTAACTCCATTCAACACCTCATGCGGATTCGCACCCAAAACTTTTGCCACTGTATTGAAACTCAGTACTAGCAACAAAATTCCAACTACCGCAATTCCAACAAAAACAGGTTTGATTTTCATGCTTTTTTTAATCCGTCCTTGTAGCATGGTGGAAATTCTTCTTTTGAGGTTGGTGAAGTGTCGGAAATTTGCTCCGAATTATCAAATTATAGAACACTTCTCTATGCTCGACAAGGTATAACCTTGTGTTTAGATGGTTCTCTCCTACGTGTATCTAAGTTCTTAGCCTAGTTAAGATTTTCCCGTTTAGTCAGTGTTTAGAATGTGTTTAGTTTGCGATCGCATCTGCCTTTTTGATTTTTGGTTTGTCTTGATACAAGTGGCGATCGTAATGGAAGACCCAAAATAATTAAGAAACAGGTACAGCGATCGCAGCATTAATGTAGCTAAATATTTCGTCGAGTTCGCCAATCGTTTCTAGTTTAATATTTTCTGTAGGTGTGAGGGTATCAGATTGTTTCTTGTCGAGCAGGACTTGGCGGCGATCGTCAAGTTCGTCAGTAAATTTAAACAGCGTGAGATGGTTAATTTGCTAAATGTGCATTCCTTTTGGGAGAAGAGATAATGGTTTTAGCGATCTACTCACAATAATTAGATTCGATCTTTCTCAAATCGTACTGAACCATAATCAAAGTTGCCACCAGATTTTTTTAGTAGCTTTTTCAAGGCAATTACTTTAGCATCCACCTCTATGGCTTTAGGCATAACCACCTTGCTAAGGATAATTCTGGCAAAAATCTTGCCAGTAATCTCATATTTTATGGATTGAAAATATTTGATAGTTTCAGTAAGTTGTTCGACAGCCGAAATCAAATCTCTTCCCTTCAATTCGATAAAGTATATATCTGCAAGTTCACAAATGATTATCAGATAATCACATTTTCTTTGATTTTGACTATCAATTACGCAGCCATCGATTTTAACCTTGCAGACTTTCTTTTTAGATAGATTCTGAAAAACGTATTTTCGTTTGTTCTCTTCTACAACAATTAGCTTTCCCTCGCTACAGTCTGTGCATTTATTATGATTTTCCTGAAATTCTTGACAATTAAATTTCATTCTTAATCCTCAAGGTCGAAGAGTTGATTAAATGTATCAACGATAATGTTTGATGCTCTATCTATTTCTGCTGATTCAATTAGTCCTATTTCGCGATCAACAATCAAGCGAGCAATACCTTCTTCTAAAATATAAGCATCTAATCTAGAAGACCTAATCCATAAGTGATGATCTATAACTGCACTAATTTCTTCTGGTTTAGTAGCACCTAGCTTATGAGCATATAACAAATTATTAAAAGATGAAAGAATGTAAGGACTATGAGTTGTCAAAAGAATTTGATTGTCATTCTGATTAGCTAGTAATGCAATCAAATCAATAATTTGTTTTTGGGCTACAGGAAAAAGATGTGCTTCAGGTTCTTCGACAACTAGAAAAACCTTTCGATTATTAAGAATTAAAAGTAAGGTAATCAATAAAATCCAAATAACTTCCTGTTGTCCTGATGATGCAAAATTTATTAAAGTACTTTTTCCATTCTCGAAAGTAATTCTTTCAACACCCTTAGAATATCCATAAGAGCCTCGTAAAATTGAATTAATTAAGTCTTGAGCAAGATTTATAATTTCAATAGTTTCAGGATTACTATTGGAAATATGTTCTGCGACTAATGTATCTATTCCTTTCTCAAAGATTGGTTTGGCTTGATCGATACGAGTAATAAAATCTTGCATCAAGTAGTCTAACTTAGTTAAACTATCTGATTCTAATTCCCCATGTAATTCATCTCCCATATCAATGTTGTACCGTTGTTGAGATAAAGTCGTAATCAGACTACGACCAGCAGGTAAAAAAATAATATCTCGATCATCTCGAAATAGCCAATTAAGTTCCGTACCAATATACTCAAATAGAGCGGCTTTCTGGGATTCAATGATCGTTCTTTCTCGCGAAGAAGGAAAATTAGATGCTTTTTTATGTAATTTGTTATATAGATTCTGACATTTATCCATTATCCGCTTAAATTTATTGATAAAGTCTTCACTAAAATTAATATTTATAAGTTCTGTTTCAGAATTATTAATACAAATTTTTATTCCATTACGATATTCATATTCTAGTTTTATGTTGCTAGGCTGTATTAAAGTGCCGTAAATTTTTCTGAATTTTTGTCTTACAAGTTTGGCGAAATCAAAGATACTGTTATCAAATTTTTTTTGGTTATAGCAATCAAGATAGTATCGATATAAGTCATCTTTCAAAGATTTGAAAAAGAAGATTGCTTTACTAACAGTACTCTTGCCGCTAGCTTGAGAGCCAATGAACACAAGGATATCATTCACATCAATATCGATGTCTGCGATTGGACCAAATTGATGAATGATTAACCGTTGTGACATGCTCATTTTACAAAAGATTAAAAAATGCTGAATCTATCTCATAGCCTAAGCTTTGCGTCATTTGCTGTAACTTCGCAGTGCTATCAATACCGCGTGACTTTAACCATAGAGAAATTGTAAACACCTTCTGCATTACAAAAATCTCTAAGGATTCAGGGTTGTATTGCAGCACATAGCCATCTCCATCGCTCTTAAACTCGTGCGGGACTAACATCGCCGCATACCGACTGAGTTCCAAACGCCAGTCAAGGAGGTAGCAGAACCAAGGATAAGTCGCATCTAGACGCACAAACCATAGGCGGACTTCTGATATTTCTGATAGCTCGCGAGGATCGCCATCTTCTTTATTCCAAACAAGTTCTATTTGAATCGCGCGATCGCCTTCAGTAGTTTCTTCCCAATTTGCTAATAACTTCTCGATCGCAATCTTTGCAGGAGTGATGTCAAGCGATTCAATACAGGCTTGGTTAAGGTAGATGACTGTAGACATTATGACTAATTATTATAACTAATTATTTTTTAGGTAAATTTTCGCGAGGATCGAAGGATTGGACTTCTAGTAACTGCTCGTAGAGTTCACGTTCGCGTTTGGTGGGATTTTTGGGAACGACGATTTGGATTTCTACATATTGATCGCCAAAGGTTTTGACATCTTTGGGAAAACCTTTGCCAGAGAGTCTCAATTGCTGTCCAGATTTCACCGCAGGTGGAATCGTTAGCTTTACTAAGCCGCTTAAAGTCGGGACTTCTACTTGAATGCCAAGCACAGACTCGCTCGGTGAAATTGGTAATTGACAACGAATATCAGAACCTTCGAGGGTAAAGAACGAATCGGGCTTGAGTGTGATTTTGAGATAAAGATCGCCGCCTGATGCGCCTTGCCCCTTAAGCCGAATCCTTTGACCTGACAGAACACCTGCGGGCATATTTACTTCCAGCGATCGCCCATCTTCGAGGCGAATACGTTCGCGACCACCAACATAGGCGCGTTCGAGCGGTAATTCTAATAAAGCTTCAGAATCGCGGCGAGGAGTGGGACGCGGTGGCGCTTGAGTGGTCGTGCGATAAGAAGATGCGCCGCCGCCTGTATCTTGAGCGCGTTCGTTGGTGCGGAATTTACCTAATAACTGATCGACAAATTCTTGGACGTCGTTATATTGGCTAAAATCAACATCGCCTGTATTGCCGCGCTCGAAGTCGGGCGCATATTGTTCACGCGGAGACGACGATGGTGGTCGTTGACCTTGGAAGCCGCCTTGTTTCCAATATTGCCCAAAGCGATCATATTGCTGACGTTTGGTAATGTCGGACAAGACTTCGTAGGCTTCACCAATATCTTTGAAGCGCTCTTCGGCTGCCTTATCATTAGGATTTAGGTCGGGATGGTATTTCCGCGCTAACCTGCGATAGGAGCGCTTAATTTCGTCAGCCGTGGATGTCTTCGGTATACCGAGGATTTCATAATAATTGCGAAAGTTTTGCATATTTCCCGAACTGCAAACAAGGAGATTACTTAGCTTACCTTATCGTTGCTTTAGCAGACGGTTAGGCTTCGTTTAAGTGAGGCGCAAAGTGCCGTACTTAAGCGATTTAGATCCAGCTACGCAACCACATTAGCACAGGCAAATAAGCCGATGAGATCGGTAAACCGATATAGATCGGCAACCAAAATAAAAAGCCGATCGCCACAATTATAAAAATCGCTGACCCGATCGCTCTAATATTTGGTAAAGGCGATCGCCATAATAGCGAAACTAATAGGGCAAGGGCGGCGAAGGCAAAAACTGAGGCGGGCATATAGTGATAGAGAAATATGCAGCGCTTGCTAATACTCCAAGGCAACCAATGGGCTGCAAAACTAATCGTCACATAAGACATAAACCAAAATAATTGCGATCGCCTTTTCGCTGGTATCTGCACTATGAACTTGGGTGGAAATCTTAACTTCGAGACCATTAAAAATGTTAGGCAAATCAACAAGGCGATCGCACTAAGCCAATATAAAAACGGGTTGCCCATCGCGTGAACAAATTCCACCATGCTATTCGGGCGTATTTCAAAAAAGTAGGCAACTGGACGAATTAATAAAACCCAACTCCACCAAGGTGAGCAATAGGGATGGATTGGTTCAGTTTTGCCAACGCCTAAGTTTTGATGAAAGCCGATAATCTGGCGATGTAGTTCCCAAATGTCGCGCTCAGGATTAATGATTAGATGTGGAATCCACTGCACAAAATAAAAGGCGATCGGCAAAATGATTAAACCGATCGCAATTTGAGCAGCATTTAAACTTTGGCGATAACGCGACCATGTATAAGCTGCGATCGCGATTAATCCGACAATATAAGCCAACCCCGTCCACTTCACGCTTATCGATGCGCCCAACATCAATCCCGTAGCGATCGCCCAAAACCAACGTTGTCGCGATCGCTTCAGGGCTAGCACCATACATAATTGGCTAAGCATCCCGAATAGCAAAATATAAATATTGATCAAACCAAATCGTGACTCTACCAACAACAAACCATCCAGCGCCACAAAACAACCTGTTAGCCACGCCCACCCCCGGCGATCGCTCAATGGCCAGATAAATTCATAAGTAACTAAAGGTCATAGCGCCCCCGCCAGTGCCGTCATGCAGCGATAACCAAAGGGCGCATAACCAAAAATCTGGATTCCCAGCGCAATGATGTATTTCCCTAATGGCGGATGCGCGTCAAAAAGCGGTTCGCCGCGTAGATAATTTTGAGCAAACGTGGGGTAATAAATCTCGTCAAAAACGACTTCTGCTGTGCCATCCAAATTCCAAAAGCGGGTCGCAAATGCGATTAAGGCGATCGCCATCACGCCATATACAGGATGATCTGAAAGCCAAATTAGGTGATCGCTAACGCGATCGCCCAAACGAGCAATAGGAGTCATAATTTTTTGTATTCTCCAATTACTCATTTTTCAACGCAAGGCTCTCAAATTTGATTTCGAGAATACTTTACAACAAATTCACTTTTACACCCAAATCGGTACAATACTTTAGCTACTCCCTTTCCACCCAAAAATCAGTGTTGCCGCGCGAATCGCCACAACACTGATTCTTGGATTTTAAGTTTTTTGCCTACTTACCTGCTTTAATTTGAGCGACTAAAGCTTCCAAACCTTTAACATCTGGAACACCAGAGAAAAATACGCCGTTGATTATAAATGAAGGTGTGCCGCGTACTCCCAAAGACTTACCAAGTTCAAAATCTTTCTTAATGGCAGCTTTTGCTTCAGGACTCTGGCGATCGCGATTAAAGCGATCAATATCAAGTTTCAAAGTCTTGGCTAGTTCCAAATAAAACTCTTCACCAAGCTTACTTTGCTGCTCAAACAAAGCATCATGATATTCCCAAAATTTACCTTGCTGTGTCGCCGCCCAAGCTGCTAGCGCTGCGGGTTCAGCTTGGGCGTGAATCTCCGTGAGCGGGAAATGCTTGTATACCAGAGTTACCTCATTCTGATTTCTTGCCATAAATTCCTTCACTACCGCTTGAGCCTTAGAGCAGTAAGGACATTCAAAATCAGAAAACTCCGCCATGATAATTTTCTGGCTTGCTGAACCCGTCACTGGCGAATCGCGAAGTAATAGCTTTGGCTCTTGGCGAATTTGTGATAACACTTTATCGCGCAATTGTTCTTCTTGTTGAGCTTGCGATCTTTGATAAGACTGTACAGAGTCTAAAATTACCTGTGGATTTTTGCGAATAATTTCTAAAACTTTGATTTCAAATTGAGTGTCAGACAGTTGAGCATTAGCAGATTGTCCTGAAGAAGCACAACTAGTGACGATCAATAAGAGTGCGACTAAGGCTGACAATAGGTAGGGTTGGAGGCGCATTGCAGAAATATCTAAAAATTGAAGGGTGTAATTCTCTCCGTCTCAGTCTACACGATCGCCAATTGCAAACTAAAGAATGGGCAGACTTAGAGCATCCTGACTAATCGTGCATCTCATACACCTTAGTAGGTGACGACAAGATGTGTTAAGTTATGCTAAGCTTGTTTAAAACTAAAAGTGCAGCAATTAATTCGAGACGCTATTAAAAAAAATCCTCACACCGAATACAAAAATGACAGCCAATAATAATACCTATAGCCGCAGCCAGACCCTAATTATCGCGGGTAGCTATTCTGAATATTTAAACTGGCGAAAGAGTAATCCATCTATCAAATATTGTAAGTATGTGGAACGGGTTGAAGATTTACGGGGAATAAATGGATTTTTGGCGAATATTATTCTCTACGGAGATTATGAGAATAATCCTGTGTATAACACGTTAAGAATGCGAGAGCTATTAGCCGAACGCGATTCGCCGTTTCGTTCGTATGTAAATTGATAATGGATTAAGTAGCTACTCCCTTCCCAGCAGAAAAATAGACATTAAAACCCAAGAATTAGCGGTGCGGTGCTTCGCGCCGCACCGTCTAATCTTTCACTAGGAAGGGAGTAGGTATAAAAATTTAAAACCCAAAAAGATGTGGCGCACGCGCAGCGTGCGCCACATCTTTTTGGGTTCTGTTTTTTATACCTAGCTACTTAACATCAAAGTGATTGGACATCTTGTATTAATGCTACCTGTATCAATTCCCAAAAACAAAGTAATATTACTTACGGTCTTCGTCTAGAGATGTACAAATATGATGCGAATATTGGCTTTGGTTCTCGGCGGGACTGGCGATCAGTTACTGTTTTTTCCGACACTAGATACCCTCAAGCAACAGTATCCTAATGCAGAGATTGATGTGGTAGTCGAGCCGCGTGCAATGGCAGCTTACCGCATTTGCCAATCTGTGAACCGAGTTCTCAAGTTTGATTTTAACGATCGCAACTCTTTGGCGGATTTTGGTAACTTGCTCGGTACAATCCGCGATCGCGAATATGATGCCGCGATCATCACTCAACCTAATTTTTCACTGAATATTTTACTCTGGTTAAGCGGTATTCCTAAGCGAATATCCTTCACAGGAAAGGGTGACTTTTTGCTGACCGATATTATTGCCGCCGATCCTCAGGAATATGCAGCAGTTCAAGAGCATAACTTGCTGATGGCGATCAATGTTCAGAAGCTATGTCCGCCAATTAAGGTTAATTTACCTAAAAATGATCTGGATTGGGCGATGAATGAACAAAAGCGTCTCGGCGTTCAACAAAGCGGTTTTATTCTGCTTAATTGTGGTGCTTTTGCTAACTACCCTGCGGAAAGTTGGGCGGCGATCGCGATCAATATTCAAGCCAAATTACCAAATTTGCCAATCGTGGCGGTCGATAGCGTTAATAATGCTGATTTAATCAATCAGTTAGCAGCGAAAGTCCCCAACCTTTTAATTACTAGTCCTACAGATATCGGCAAGCTGACCGCGATCATCGCTTCCGCAAATCTATTCATCTGTGCCGAAGGTGATGCAATGCAACTAGGGGTTGCAGTTGGTACGTCATTGGTGGCGATTTTAGGATCGAACACACCTGCGGCGGTAATTTTACCGATCGCTGAAAAACGCATCAAATATGTGCAAGCGATCGCGGGTCAAGCGCTTAAAGAGATTGCCCCACAGACTGTTCTAGCAAAAATCTGGGAAGGCTAAAACTGAAGAGTTCGTCATAATTATGGTAATTCGCAAAATATAGTGGTATATCAAAATTATCGAGGACAAATTGGTGATCAAAGTTGAAATCTTTAAGACTTAGCCGTAGTTCATCGTGGGCGATCGCCGCTAACTATGTCACTGGCTGTATTTTTATAACTTGCCTTGCCTTAGTTGATGGTTTGGCAACTCCATCAAGGGCGATCGCCCAGCCGATAAACTCTGCACTTACCTGTCCACAGCTAAGCAACCGACGTTATGTCGTTATACTAGAGCGCCCTGCAAACCGATTGCCCCAGTTGCCAGAGTTTCTAGCGATCGCTGCTGTGCCTTGTGGATATCTGAATAATTCAATGACTTTTTTTGGCGGCTTTGATAATGCTAAAGCTGCTACATTTCGGGCGAATCAACTGCGGGGATTAGGGCTAGATGCAGTTGTGCATTCTTTCTCGACAAAAGTAAATGATATTCCTGCTGACTTGCAAGCCGTAATGGTTTTGGTCGAACTGAACAATGAACCAAATATGGCAATTCAACAAGTGCAATCGCTAACTGGTAAGGGGGCAGTTTTGGCAACGTTTAATAATCGGTCGGTACTTCTAGCCGCAACATTATCGAGTCTACAAAGTGCTAATGCGATCGCGACTAGGCTTCGCAGTCAAGGGCTAGCTGCCCAAGTGGTTAGTGCATCCCTAATCTCATCACCAAATCCCGCAAGTTCTATTCCGATAACTTCTATTCCCACAACTTCAGTTCCAACTTCCACCGCAACTATTTATCGTGTTTTAGTTCCCAATACAAATGCGAACACCTTAAGAGAGTTACGAGTAATTGCGCCTGATGCTCTTGTGACGATTTTTAAAGGAAAATCTTATATACAAGTACGCACTTACATCAATCGTAGTAATGCCCACCGTGAGCGCGATCGCTTAAATGCTCGCTACCCAAACACAATTTTGCTTCAAGATTAAAGCTATGGCATCTGGTTCTCAATCTTTAACTGATACTGGTCTACCAGCTTATACGGTGCGGGTAAGCGATCGCGCTAAATCTGTGCGTCTTTCGCTCTCCGTAGAAGCTGGTTTAGAGGTGGTGATCCCTGTTGATTACGATCATCACAAGGTTCCTGAACTTGTTCAAAAAAAGCGCGATTGGATTCTTCGCAATCAACTCAAACTCGATCAGCGTGAAGCTTTTTTGCAGGCTCAAGCGCCCCATGAGTTGCCTGACAGCATCAAATTGCGATCGCTAAATGAAGAGTGGCAGATTGAGTATCAGCATTCCCCGATAAAATTAAGGACGATTAATATTAATGAAAAAGAAGCAGAACTAAAATTAATTTTAACTGGCAATATTGCGGATATCGTCGCCTGTAAATTTTTCCTAAAACAATGGCTAATCCAAAAAGCCGAGAAAGATTTATGCAGTTGGTTACATAAAGTCAGCGATCGCGCCAAGTTGCCCTATCGCACCACTGCTGTGCGGAGTCAAAAGACTCTATGGGGTAGCTGCTCTGGCAATCGCAATATTAGTCTCAACTACAAACTACTTTTTCTCGAAGCCAATGTAGTTGAGTATGTGCTGCTCCATGAGCTTTGTCATACAGTTCATATGAATCATTCAGATAAATTTTGGAAGTTGGTTAGTAAGTTTGAGTCAAACTACTTAATCTTAGATAAATCTCTTAATCAAGCATGGAAAATTATTCCAGCATGGCTTGATTTTTGATAAATCCCAAAAAGGTGTGGCGTATGCCA